>DAMAFT010000102.1:0-9948 GCA_031995805.1 Massilia sp. | reverse complement strand
CGCATAAAAAAACCGGCCACGCGGGCCGGTTCTTCAATTTCGCAGGGACAGCGGGATCAGTCCAGCTTCCAGGCGTAGTCGACCTTGGTCCAGGTCTGCGCCGGTGCGCCGTCCTTGGTGCCCGGCTTGAACTTGCAGGCCGACAGGCCTTTCAGTGCAGCCTTGTCCAGCCCCTTGAAGCCGCTCGATTTTTCCAGCTTGGAATCTGCCACCGAACCGTCGGCATTGACCTGGAACGACATCGAGGTGGTGCCCTGCTCTTCGTTCATCAGCGACGCCTTCGGATACTCGACCTTGCACTTCGACGGATCGAAGGTGGCCGGGACTTCGGCGGCGAAGGACGGTGCGACGGCGGCGACGGTCAGTGCAGCGAACAGGCCAGCAGCAAATTTCTTGTTGGACATAATTATTTCCCCTGAAAAATAAAGTTTTTTTTAACACGCCGGCGCGAAGCCGGCCGATCTAGCGAGCTCTCCAGGCTCAGAATTCTTCCCAGTCATCGCTGGCGGCGGCCGCTGCAACCTTCTTCGAGGTTTGCGACTGGGCTGCCGGTGCTGCGTCTTCCTTCGGTTCGGTACGGGCCTTCGCCTTGGCGGCGACCGGCTTCTTCAACTGCGGGCGGGCCTGGCGGGCGGCCGGGGCGCGGGCCACGACGGCGGTCGATGCCGACACCGGCGCGGCTGCCGGCGCTTCCGCCACCTGCTCGTCGCCGGCGGCCAGCTTGAAGATGCTGACCACGCGCTGCAGTTCGCCGGCCTGGTCCTGCAGGCTCTGGAACGCGGCGGCGGCCTGCTCCACCAGCGCGGCGTTCTGCTGGGTCATGCCATCCATCTCGATGATCGACTGGTTGACCTGTTCGATGCCGGCGCTCTGTTCGGCGCTGGCGGCGGCGATGTCGCTCATGATGTCGGTCACGCGCTTGACGCTCTCGACCACTTCATCCATCGTCACGCCGGCCTGGCCGACCAGCTTCGAACCGCGGCTGATCTTGTCGACCGAGTCGCCGATCAGCGTCTTGATTTCCTTGGCGGCCGCGGCGGAACGCTGGGCCAGGTTGCGCACTTCCGATGCCACGACGGCGAAGCCGCGGCCCTGTTCGCCGGCACGCGCCGCTTCGACGGCGGCGTTCAGCGCCAGGATGTTGGTCTGGAAGGCGATGCCGTCGATCACGCCGATGATGTCGGCGATCTTGCTGGCCGAGCTGTTGATCTCGCCCATCGTGCCGACCACCTGCGAGACCACGTCGCCGCCCTTGCGCGCCACGTCCGACGCGGTCGCGGCCAGCTGGTTGGCGGCGCGGGCGTTGTCGGCGTTCTGCTTCACGGTCGAGGTCAGTTCTTCCATCGTCGACGCGGTCTTTTCCAGCGAGCTGGCCTGCTGCTCGGTACGCGACGACAGGTCGGCGTTGCCGGCGGCGATTTCGCGCGATGCGGTGGTGATGGTGTGGGTGCCGCGGCGCACCTGGCTGACGATGTCCACCAGGCTATTGCGCATCTGCTTCATCTCGGTCAGCAGGCTGCCCTTGTCGGTCACATGGGTATCGATGGCGATCGACAGGTCGCCGTGGGCGATGCTGCCGGCGATCCTGGCGGTGTAGTCCGGCTCGCCGCCCAGTTGCTTGAGCAGGCCGCGGGTGATCACGGTGGCGGCGGCGACGCCGATGGCCACGGCGACGGCCAGCACCATCAGCATGAAGTTGCGCGCATTGTTGAACGCGGCTTCGGCGTCGACCTTGGTCTGGGCGTTCTGCTTGTCTTCCATCGCGCCGAGCTGGTCCAGCGCATCCAGCCACTTCTTCTGGGCCGGGCGGATTTCCTTGACCATCACGCGGGTCGCATCGACGGCGTTGTTGGCCAGGTACAGCGCCGATGCCTTGGCGATCGCCGGCATGGCGATACCTTCGGCTTCCTTGATCTGGGCCAGCAGCGTCTTTTCCTGCGCCGAGGCTTCTTCGGCAAACTTGGCGCTCAGCTTTTGCTGCAGGGCGTCGTACTTGGCGGTCTGTTCCTTGAAACGGTTCAGCTCCGGTTCCATGTCGGCCGGGTCGGTCATCAGGGTCAGCGTGCGCAGCGACGTGACGCGTTCGCTGACGTTGTTGCGCATGTCGACGACGAGGCGCGAAACGACATTGCTGACGCCTACCACGTGGTCGAGGCGGTTCTGGATCTGCGCCATGCGCAGGAGACCGAAGACCGTCACAATGACCAGCATTACCAGGACGAGGGCAAAGCCCAGGCCCAGTCGTACGCCGACCTTCATGTTCGTTAAATTCATTACCTATCTTCCCTGTTTCAAGTGTTCGGATTCGCCTTCGTGAGGCCTGCCGTTCTTACGAAAAGTCCAACTCCCCAGTGGAATTTCGCGTATTTCTGTGAGGATAAATCAAAACTGTGTCTTTGCAGACAGAAAACGTGCACGACCGCACGACTGTTTCGCCACTACAACAAGCGGTGAGCTACCACAAGGCAACAACAAGTCATGCTAGGAGAAGAACCTCGATTATCGGTCTGTTCTTGCCATTGGGCAAGGAGTATTCTTTAGATGATTGCAATATTGAAACATATGCTGTAGCAAACCGGGTACATGAACAGCCCCGAGAGGCCGTCCATCGGGGTCGGCATGGTGCAAATGACAAGAATGTAAATCAAGCAGCCTGGCGCAGGCGGCCGGCGGCTTCCAGCAGCAGTTCCGGGTCGCCGGCGGCGAGCTTGCGCGCATCGGACAGCACCTGGCGGAAGCCGCGCGCGCCCGGCAGGCCGGCCATCAGCCCCAGCATGTGGCGGGTGATGCCGTGCATGCGCAGGCCCAGGTGGCCATAACGATCGAGTTCGGCGCGGATGTACGGGATCATGGCTTCCAGCACCTGCTCGCGCGACGTCACGGGGGCATCGTCGCCGTAGAAGCGCGCGTCCCACGAGGCCATCAGCCAGGGATTGTGATAGGCCTCGCGGCCGATCATCACGCCGTCCACGTGGCGCAGGTATTCCTCGATCTCGTCGTTGGTCTTGATGCCGCCGTTGATGACGATCTCCAGGTCCGGGAATTCGCGCTTGAGCTGGTACGCGACGGCATAGCGCAGCGGCGGGATGTCGCGGTTTTCCTTGGGCGACAGGCCCTTGAGCACGGCATTGCGGGCGTGGACGATGAAGGTGCGGCAGCCAGCGGCGGCGATGGTGCCGACGAAGTCGCGCACGAAGCCGTAGTCCTCGTCGTAGTCGATGCCGATGCGGTGCTTGACGGTGACGTCGACCGACACGGCGTCGCGCATGGCCTTGACGCAATCGGCCACGAGCTGCGGTTCGCGCATCAGGCAGGCGCCGAATGCGCCCTTCTGCACGCGCTCGGACGGGCAGCCGCAGTTCAGGTTGATCTCGTCGTAGCCCCACTGCTCGCCCAGCTTCGCGCTCTTGGCCAGGTCGGCCGGGTCGCTGCCGCCCAGTTGCAGGGCCACGGGATGCTCGATGCCGTCGAAGCGCAGGTGGCGCTCGGCATCGCCGTAGACCAGGGCGCCGGTGGTGACCATTTCCGTGTACAGCCAGGCGTGGCGCGTGATCTGGCGGTGGAACACGCGACAGTGACGGTCGGTCCAGTCGAGCATCGGGGCGACGCTCAGGGTTCGTTTTGCTTGGTTCATTCGGGTTCCTGCTACGCCCTGGAAGGATGTGCGGCTGGCCATCGTGCGTGGCGCCGCCGTGGGCGAACCCGGCATCTTACCCTAGTTCGACGGCGGTTTCATGCCCGCGCTGCCGCCGCGCCACAGTCCCCGTGCGCTCATGTGCGCTCATGCAAACGCTGCGCGGTGCCGCCTGATGAAGTCGGCCGCCGCGCCCAATGCCCGCTTGTAGCCGCCGGTGTACGTCTTCGTGGGCCTGCCGCGCATTCGCCAGGGCGCCGGCGAGATCGCCCGATGCGCGCTGGATGAGGGCAAGCCAGGCGCGGCTGAATGCCGAGGCCGGAAACATCGGGACATCATCAGGCGCCGTCGTACGGGGCCAGCGCCGGCGGCACGACGGCAGCCCGCTCCTGCCCGCGCAGCCAGATCTCGGTCTTCATCAGCAGGTCGAATTCGCGCAAACTGGCCACGCGGCCGAAGCCGGCGCCGCCGACCAGGCCCTGCCATTGCTCGGCGTCGACCAGGCCGAGGCCGACTACGCGCGCCGTGCCGGCATCGAAGCGGCGGCGCGCCTCGGCGCTGCGCCAGTACGCGGCTTCCTGGGACAAGGAGCCGCCCTTCGAGGTGCGTTGCAGGATGCGCTCCGGCACGCGCCCGGCGAAGGCGCTGCGCTGCAGCGTGCGGTCCGGGCGCAACTGCTCCTCGAAGCGGCCCAGCACCGAGGCCGAGAACTCCACCAGGGGCAGGCTCAGGAGCGGATGGCGGAAGCGCACCTCGGGCATCAGGTGGCTCACCGCGACGCGGTTGGCCACCAGCGCGCGCAGGTTCTTCCAGTAGCGCCGCCGTGCCGCGCTGGGGTCGTCGGGCAGGTTCAGGTCGACCGGCGCCAGTTCGGTGCAACGGCGCAGGAAGGCGCTGCCGTAGCGGTAGCGGGGCGTAAACTGCGCCGGCTCCCGGCGCGCGAACAGCGGACGCACGCCGAAGCGCCACAGCTGGCTGGCGAACAGGCGGCGCGGACCGCCGTCGGCCGGCGCGGCGCGGGCGATCCGGCAGGCCTCGCCGACGCGGCCCGCGCGCAGCAGGTCGGCCAGCCAGTCGGACTGCATGCCGCGCGCGTGGAACACGTCGTCGCCGCCGACGCCGCTCACGATGGCGTCGTGGCGGCCGGCCACCAGGCCGCCCAGCACGCCGCGCAGCGTGCCGCTCAATTCGTTGCCCGGCTCGGACCAGCGCTGGATACCGTCCCAGTCGACGATGTCGCCGTCGGGCCGCGCGACGATGCGGTGCTCCAGGCCCAGCCGGCCGGCCAGGAAGGCGGCGTACGCGGCGTCCTCGTCGTGGGCGCTGGCCCAGGTGACGGCGGACAGGCGGCGGCCGCCGGCGGCCCGGGCGGCCAGCGCCACCACGGTGCTCGAATCCAGGCCGCCGGACAGCTCGAACAGCGGCCGGCGCAGGCCCGCGCATTCGCGCTCGACGGCCTGCTCGACCTGGGCGACGAGCGCGCGCTCGGCATCGGCGCGGCTGTGCGACCAGGCCAGCGTGCCGGATGCCGGCACCACCGCGCTGCCGCGTTCGGTGCGGCCGGCGCGCAGGCGCACGTAGCCGCCGTGGCCCAGGCGCAGCAGGCCCTCGCGCGGCGTCAGGTCGGAAGCACCGTAGCCGAAGCGCAGCCAGGCCGCGAAATAATCGAGGCACAGGGGCCGCACGCCGACGGCGCCGGCCAGGCCGGCCAGCGTATCGGCCACGTAGCTGGTCGCGCCGACGCGGGCGTAGAACAGCGGGCACTGGCCCAGCGCATCCTGCACCAGCGTCACCGTCGCGTCACGGTGGTCGACCACGGCCAGGGCAAAAGCGCCCAGCACGTGGCGCGGCAGGTTGCAGCCCCAGCGCTCCCAGGCCGAATACGCCAGTTCGCGCGCATCGTGCACGCCCGGCCGCCCGAGCGCATCGGCCAGTTGCGCGGCGTTCGCGATATGGCCGCTGAAGAAAACGGACAGGCGGCCGCGCTGCAGCGGCCGGCCGCTGGCCAGCAGGCGGCCCTGTTCGTGGTCGAACCGCGCGGTCCAGCCCGCCATTGCGGGCGCCGCGGGATTCGGTTCATTCGCCAAGTTGACTGATGACATGCCAGCGATCCATCGAAGTACAACGTTCCAGGACGGGCTTGCCGTCGAGCTCCACCCAGGCATGGGCATCGAAGGGATGGGGGACGATGCCGATGCGGTGGACGGCGGGAAAGCCGAGCCCTTGTAAATAGAGGTAGAGGGAAAACGAGCGCACCAGGCAGTCGCGGTCTGGATTCCTGTTCCGGAACAGCAGCTCGGCGCGCAGGAAGGCGTCGAGCGCCGCCGCCGTGTCCGGACGCGCGGCGTGCGGCAGCGTGGGCGACGGCGCCGGCGGCGCGCTGCGCTCGGCCAGCGCGTACAGGGCATGGAAACCCTCGCGCGCCAGCACCCGGCGCACGCGCCGGTTGGCCTGCCAGGCGAGGGCGTGGCGGCCCGCGCGCCACCATCCCGGCGCCGGCCGCGGCAGGCCCGCCGCCCGCGGCCGGGTGACGCGTGCGCCGCCGAAGCCGCGCACCCAGCGCTCGGCCTCGCGGCCGGACAGGCCCGCGTAGCGGCCGTCGCGGATGTTCAGGACGTACACGAGGTCGCCCATCGCCCGCCACAGCAGGTGTTCGCCCGGAGCCGCCATCGCGCCGCCTCGCCTGCCTTAGTTATAGGAATAGTTGTGACCGGATTCCCAGCCGCCGTCGCGGTTGTTGCCGTCGGCGTAGACGCCGGTCACCTCTTCCACCGCGCCCAGGTCTTCAAACACAAAGGCTTCGTCGTTATCCAGGTCGTGGACGTTCTTGTTCATGCAATGCTCCTGTCAGTAAATAAGGTTGGGTAATGCCTGCACGTGCCGGCATGGATGAAGCGTCGCGCTCGCACGCGGCCGCGCCTGCCTGCCGCCACGCCACGACAACGTGGCGCTTCCGCTTTTTTGAACGCCGGCCACGATTTTTTTTCGCCGGCGCCTGCCGGGAGATTCTGCTGAATGGAGCGGCGAAAGGACAGCTGTCACTAGTTACAGGACGGTGAAGGAAAACCGGCGGCCGTCAGGGCTGAATCAGCCGCAGGCCGAGCGCCCGCACCACGGCCTGGCGGCGGTTGGTGGCGCCGAGCTTTTTCGTCGCATTTACCATGTGGAAGATCACGGTCCGTTCCGAGATCGACAGGATCGTGCTGATTTCCCACGAGGTCTTGCCGGTGGCGGCCCATTGGAGGCATTCGCGCTCGCGCCGCGTCAGTTGCGGCAGGCCGGCCCGCGTGGCGTGGGCAGCCTTGCGCGCCAGGCCCCGTACCGCCTCGTCCAAATACAGCGCCGTCAGCAGCACGCGGCCGGCGAAGGCGGCCTGGTGGTCCGGCGCCGCTTCCGGCGCCAGGTCGGTGGCGATGCTGAACAGGGCGCGCTCGCCGCGCGGTCCCGCCACCGGCACGGTGATGCCGTTCGCCAGGCCGTGGTCGCGCGCTTCGTCGAACACGACGTGGCGCGGCACCGTGCCGGCCAGGCCATCCCAGAACACCGGCAGGCTGCTGGCGGCGACGCGCCGGACCACCGGGTCGACGGCTTCGTGGCCCGCTTCCTGGTAGCGCCGCACCCAGGAAGCGGGATAGGTCGTGATGACGTTCCGGCGCGAGAGTTCCTCGCGGTCCATGATCTCGCGCTGGCTCGGCAGCATCTTGTGCCGGCCCTCGAGGTCGCTGACCAGCGAGGAATAGAAGAAAGCGGTATAGCCCATCTCCTCGCACTGGCGCGCCAGTGCCCGCACGAGGTCTTCCGCCGTCGCGGCGGCGGCCAGCGCTTCGAACTGGTGGAGATGACCCATGACGGACGTTCGGGACATGACGATGCCTTATCTGGATTGAGTATGGAACAACGCGGCGGCCATGTTCCCGCACCGATGGCTTGCAGCGACGGCGCCGGCCCCGCTCCCATAACGGGAGCGGGCGGCTTTTTTGAAAAGACGGCGGAAATTTTCTTCGCGGGCCTCAACGGTTGCGCGGCGCCGCCTGCGTCGGCACGCGCAGGCTTTCGAGCACGGCGCGCGCGGCATCGCCGAAGTCGACGTTGCCGGGCGAATCGTGCAGCTGCAGCTGGACCAGGTCGAGCTTGGCGCGCGGGTAGTTGGCGCTGGCGGCCGACGCGATCCACTGGCGGCTCTTGTTCAGGTTGCGCTCGGTGCCGTGGCCCGTGTAGTACATCTCGCCGATTTCCACCTGGGCCAGCGGGAAGCCGGCGTCGGCCGCCTTCTGCAGCCACTTCCAGGCCGCGCCGTTGTTCGCCTTGTAGCGCGCCACCCGCTGCGAGCCGGCGCTGCGCACCGGTTCGATGCCTTCCCGGTAGGCCAGGCCCAGCACGGTCTGTGCGACCACGCTGCCGCCGGCGGCCTGGTGCTGCAGGGCCGGCAGTTCGTCCGGCGTCAGTCGCTGCACGCGCTGCTGGACTTCCCAATCGAGTTCGCTGAACTCGGCGGCATTCATGCTGCGGTACCAGGCGCCGGCCGGTCCAGGACCCGCGTGCGCGCCGCGCGTCGCCTGCCCGCGCAGGGCCTGGCCGTCCGGCCGGGCCGGCGCGGCGGCCAGCCTGGCGTCGTAGCGGGCATCGAAGAAATAATTCCCGGCCAGCGAGGATTCGACCCAGGGGATCTGGTCGTCGCGGGTCTGGCGGCGCACGTCGTCGCCGACCTGGCGGAAGATCGCCAGCAGTTCGCCGCCTGGCTTGGGCAGCGTCCTGGCCAGGGCCGCCGTGTACAGGCTGTTGCCGCCCTTGCCGTCGGGCGCCAGTTGTCCGGGCGACGTCGAGTAGGCGACCAGCGTGCCGCGCGGCGCCTCCACGCGCGCCAGGCCGAGGTCGCGGAAGCTGCGGTAGCGGACGGCGCTGCCCGGCTGGAACGGATTGTTGCGGCAGGCGTCGAGCACGACGATGTTGACCGCCGACCGGGCGCGCGCGAGGCGCTCGAGCAGGGTGCCCAGCGCATACGAGCGCACCTTGGCCGACGATTCGCTGGTGACCGGCATGTCGACCGGCGTCAGGTAGTTGCTGTTCCCCAGCTGCATGCCGTGGCCGGCGTAGTAGACGAAGGCGGTCGCCCCTTCCGGCAGGCGCGCGGCGAAGTCGCCGACCACGCTGGCCAGCTGGTCGCGCCCGAGGTCGTACTGCTCGGTCACCGCGAAGCCCATGCCGGTCAGCGTCCTGGCCATCAGGCGGGCATCGTTGCCGGCGTTCGGCAGCCCGTGGCCGTCTCCGTAGCGGCTGTTGCCGATCACCAGTGCCAGCCTGGCGTTGCCGGCCACGGGCGCCGCGGCCGCCGGCGTGGCCGGAGCGGCGGCGGCACCCGGCAGCCAGCCGCAGGCCGCCGCCAGCAGCCAGCCCAGGGCGATGCGCATCAATGCTTGCATGTGCGTGCCTCCGGTGCGATGACGTCGACCTGTTCCACCAGGCGCAGTTGTCTCAGGACCGCCGCCACTTCGGCCGGGTCCTGGTCGGGCGCGGGCAAAATCCATATCTCGCCCGTCTCCGACGGCCCGCTCACCAGGGTGGCGTCGACGCGGCGCAGGGCCAGCACCAGTTCCGAGTACGGGGTGTCGAGCTTGAACATGACGCGCAGCCTGGTGCGGCAGGCGTCGGCCTGCTGCACGGCGCCGGCGCCGCGGTAGACCAGCTCCTCGTCCGGCAGCGGCTGGCCGGCCAGCATCCACGCGGCCTGGCCGACGACGACCGCCAGCGCGCCGAAGGTCCAGGCCGGGCGCACGAAGGTGTCGCGCAGGCGGTCCCGCCAGCTGCGCTCCGCCTCCGGCTGCGCTGCCGGCGCCGGCAGCGCGGCGGCCGCGCATTCGGCGGCCAGCCGGCGGTACAGTTGCTGGTAGGCGGCGCGCGGGTCGCCATCGTCGCCCTGCGCCAGCGGGGTGCCGGTGACGACGGTGGTGTCGGCATCGAGGTCCCAGGCGCCGATGCGGCCCGGGCGCGGCGCGACGAAATCGTCGTCGCGCGCCGGATCGGACAGCTTGAGGACGGCGCCGAGGCGCTCGGCCGGCAGCTTGCCGAGGATCGCTTCGTCGCCGCGCAGCACGACCTCGACCGGGTTCCAGGCCTGGACCATGGCCGCCTCGGGCGCCAGCACGCCGTCGTCTTCCTGCAGCACGAGGTCGCGCTCGCAGGCATAGTCGGCTTCCTGCACGACCATCCAGCCGGCCCAGCGCCGGCCGTCGATCCAGCGGCCCAGCAGGACGCCGCAGGTGCGGCCGAGGCGCCGGTCCGGGCCGTCGCGCTGGCGCACCGCGACCAGGGCGCGG
>DAMAFT010000101.1:0-9950 GCA_031995805.1 Massilia sp. | reverse complement strand
CGGCTACGCCACGCGCGACGAGGCCACCGGCAACTACCGGACCACGTATAAATTGTTCGAGCTGGGTTCGCGGCAGATGGCGCAGATGGACGTGCGCCAGTTCGCCGCGAGCCACATGCGCGCGCTGGCCGACCTGACGCAGGAAACCACGCACCTGTCGATCCTCGACGGCGGCTCGGTCGTCTACGTCGACAAGATCGAAAGCGCGCAGCCGGTGCGCGCCTATTCGGTGCTGGGCGGCCATGCGCCGGCATACTGCGTCGCCACCGGCAAGATCCTGCTGGCCTACCAGGACCAGGCCTACCGCGACCGCCACCTGAGCGCACTGACCGCCTACACCAAGGCCACCATCACCGACTCGCAGGCACTGAAGGCGGAACTCGAGCGCGCGGCCGCCAACGGCTATGCGATCAACCGCGGAGAATGGCGCGACAGCGTCGGCGGCCTGGCGGCGCCGATCTTCGACGCCTGCGGCAGCGCGGTCGCCGCCATCGGCATCTCGGGGCCGCTGGAACGCCTGACCGCCAAGCGGCTGAAGGAATTCGTGCCGGCGGTGCAGGACGCGGCGGCCAGGATTTCGCGGGCGATGGGGTACAAGGCATAGCCTGCGCCCTGGCGGTGCTTCCATGCCCGGCGCGGGGCGTTCCTGTCAGCGGTGCTCGGTCACACCGTGTCGTTGGCACATGTCGAGCACGGGACACGTCGAACACCGCGGCCGCTTCCCGGTACAAATGTGCTTCCCGAACGGCACCAGCAGGCGGTTGATGTCGATCCAGTACCGCTGCGGCAGCTTGCCCTCGAGCGCCACCAGCGTCTTCTCCGGCGTCGGCGCCTGCACATAGCCCCAGCGCCCCGTCACCCGATGCACGTGGATGTCGACGCTGATCACCGGCGTGCCGCACGCCACGCCCAGCACCAGGTTCGCGCACTTGGGGCCGACCCCGGCGAACGACAGCAGCACGTCGCGCGCTCCCGGTAATTCCCCGCCGAACCGTCCCTCGACCTGGCGCGCGATCGCCAGGATCTGCGCCGCCTTGCGCTCGTGGAAGGTACTGGCGCCGATCAGGCCGTCCATCTCTTCCCACGACAGCCGCGCGATGTCGGCCGCCGTGCGCGCGCGCGCGAACAGCGTGCGCGACACCGGCAGCGTCACTTCGTCGTACGTGCGGATCGAAATGATGCAGGCCAGCAGTTGTTCGAAGGTGGAGGCAAAACCTTCCTCGGCCAGCTGGAACAGGGCCGCCTTCGGCCAGGGCCGGACGGCCTGCTCGATGCGCGCCAATGCGATCCCGATGTCGAACGGCGGTTTTTCCATGACCGGCACTCCGCAAGCCAACGCTGGAAGACCGACGATAGACCGCAAGGACTGCCCTGTCCGTTGCATGCCACACAGGAGAAGGCAAGGACACGATTATTCGTTGACAAAAAGTTTATTCAACGCAACCATGTAATTACTAAAATAACTAGCAATTATTTCATGGCCAGCCTTTCCCAGCATTTGTCGCGCCTCTTCGTCGCTGTTCCACTCCTTGCCGCGTGCATGGCCGCAACCGCCGGCGAGCGCCCGCCGGTCGGCGATTTTTTCCGCAACCCGGAAGTGGGTTTCGTCCGCATTTCGCCCAGCGGACGCTACGTCGTCATGCTGAACCGCACCGACGACGGCCAGCAGGTGCTGGCCGTGCGCGATACGGCGGACCTGAAGAAGGTGACGATCGCCGCCCGTTACGAGACGGCGCGCCTCGCCAACGTTTCCTGGATCAACGACGAGCGCCTGGTCTTCACGCTGAAGAATCCCAAGCTTGACTTCATCGGCAACTACGACCATTTCGCGGTGGACCGCGACGGCTCGGACCTGGTGCGCCTGATCGCCGGCAGCTGGACCCACAAGCAGCAGACTACCGGATCGAACATCAAGGACCGGACCCTGACGGCCGACTATACGTTCCTGAGCGTCACGCACGACGGGTCGGACGACATCATCGTCGGCAAGCTGGTCTGGAACAACATCGACAAGGCGCCCCAGTCGGTCCATCCGCTGCGCCTGAACACACGCACCCGCGAGTTGACCGATATCGTGCATGGCGCGCCGGAATACGCGCGCGGCTGGGTGTTCGACGCGTCCGACCAGGCACGCATCGTGACCAGCAATGCCAAGGGGCGCTGCATCGTCCATTACCGCAGCGGGCCGGATGCGCCGTGGACCGAGCTGGCGAATCGCGACTGCTACAAGGAGGACAATTTCCGGCCGCTGGCATTCGACGGCCAGGACAGGCTGTACGCGCTCGCCGGCTACAAGGACCGCACGGCCCTGTTCTCCTACGACCTGAAAGCGAAAAAGCTGGACGCCCAGCCGTTCGTCGACATCGACGGCTTCGACTTCACCGGCAGCCTGAAACAGGACTACGCGGCCAAGAAGATCCTGGGCGTGTATTTCAACTCCGACGCCTCGTCCACGGCCTGGCTGGATCCGGGCATGAAAGCCATCCAGGAAAAGATCGACGCCCTCCTGCCCGGCACGGTGAACCGCGTGCAGTGCGGCAGCGATTGCCGCAATCCGCCGGCGGTGACGGTGACGGCGCAATCCGACCGCATGCCGCCGGCCTATTTCGTGTACACGCCGGCCAACGGCAAGTTGATCGGCCTGGGCAGCAGCAATCCCGCCATCGATCCGAAGCGGATGGGGCAGCGCGATTTCGTCCGCTTCACGGCGCGCGATGGCTTGCCGATCCCGATGTACGTGACGGTGCCGGCCGCCAGGGCCGAGGGGCCGCGGCCGGCCGTGGTGCTGGTGCATGGCGGCCCCTATGTGCGCGGCGCCTCATGGGAATGGGACGTGACGGCGCAGTTCCTCGCCTCGCGCGGCTACGTCGTGCTGCAACCGGAATTCCGCGGCAGCACCGGGTTCGGCGCGAAGCATTTCCGCGCCGGCTGGCAGCAATGGGGCCGGACGATGCAGGACGACCTGGCCGACGCCGCCAACTGGGCCGTGAAGCAGGGCCTGGCCGATCCGGCGCGCATCGGCATCATGGGCGCCAGCTACGGCGGCTATGCGACGCTGATGGGCCTCGTGCGCCATCCGGACATCTTCCGCGCGGGCGTCGAGTGGGCCGGCGTCACCGACATCGGCCTGCTGTTCGACACGGTCCAGAGCGATGTGTCGGAAGACGCGCGCCGCTACTCCATGCGCGAGCTGATCGGCGACCCCGACCTGCAGTCGGCCACGTTCCAGGAAGTGTCGCCGCTGGCGCAGGCGGCACGCATCCGGCAGCCCCTGCTGATGGCGCACGGCGCCTTCGACGTGCGCGTGCCGATGGTGCATGCCACCAGATTCGGCAGCGCGGTCCGGGAGCACAACCGCAACGTCGAGTACGTGATCTATCCGGACGAAGGGCACGGCTGGATCAACGAAGCCACCCACATCGATTTCTGGACGCGGGTGGACGCCTTCCTCGAAAAGAACCTGGCGCGCTGACGGCCGGCTCAGAGGTCGATCCTCGTCCCCAGCCGCGCCAGGAACTGCGCCATCCACTGCGGATGCGCCGGCCACGCCGGCGCCGTCACCAGGTTGCCGTCGGTGACGGCCTGGTCGACTTCGATGTCCGCGAACTCGCCGCCGGCCAGCCGCACTTCGGGCGCGCAGGCCGGGTAGGCGGACACGCGCTTGCCGCGGATGACGTCCGCCGCCGCCAGCACCTGGGCGCCGTGGCAGACGGCGGCGATCGGCTTGTCCGCCCGCGCGAACGCGCGCACCAGGTCGATGACCTGCGCATCCAGCCGCAGGTATTCCGGTGCGCGGCCGCCGGCGATCACCAGGGCGTCGTAGTCGTCCGCGCGCGCCTCGGCGAAGTCGGCGTTCAGCGCGAACAGGTGGCCGGGCTTCTCGGTATAGGTCTGGTCGCCCTCGAAATCGTGGATCGCGGTCTTGACCTTGTCGCCCTTCTTCTTGCCGGGACAGACGGCGTGCACCGCGTGGCCCACCATCTGCAGCGCCTGGAACGGCACCATGGTTTCGTAGTCTTCCGCAAAATCGCCCGTCAACAACAGGATTTTCTTCGCTGCCATCTCGTTCTCCTTGAGGTTATCCCTGAAAAACACGGATGAAACGCGGCCCCGGCGCGACGCGGCCAAGGCCGGCAAGACCCCGACACGATATCACCGGCGTGCGCGCCTGGATAGCGGTGCTGCGCAGGCTGTGGTTGCCAGGCGGCGGCCGTGCCTGCAGAATCGGACATCTCCACTTTCCACGGCAAGCACATGGCGCCAGAACACCGACTCGCATTCGACGAACTGAAGACCCTGGCCGCGGCAGCGGATGCCGTGACCGCGCCTTGCGCCTGCGCGCTCGACGACTGCCGCGGCTGGACGCGCATCCCGCCCGAATTCCCGCAAGCGCAGATGCGCACGGTGGGCACGCTGGTGGCCGACCCGTATGCGGAACCGACCTATGCCGAATACCACCCGCACGGCAGCAATTACTGGTCGCCGGACGCGCCGATCGCGCTCCGGCACTTTCCCTGCAACCGCTGCACGGTCCAGCAGTGCACGGTGTGCGGCCGCGCCGCGCTGACGTACGTGGAGGCGGGTGGCTACTACGTCGAGCCGCGCATCCGTGCGCTCGCCGCGGCGCTCATCGTGGACATGCCTGCGCCGGACTGATGACCCGGCCGGCGCCGTCGCCGGCGGCGTGGATGCGCACGATGCGCAGGGCTTCCGGCTGCGCCACCAGCACGCAGGCCTTGCCGGTGCGCTGGCAGTGGTCCTGCACGCGCCAGTAGTCGCCGTGGCTCAGGCAGCCGGTCTGGCAGATCACCAGGTCGGCGGCGCCGAGGCTCGCCTCGAGGGCGTCGGCCTCGTCTTCCACCACGGGCGCAGGAGCCGGCGCAGGAGCCGGGGCAGGGACCGGAACCGGATCGGGCGGCCGCCCGCGCTGCAGTTCGGCGATGCGCGCCTGCAGCGCCGCCACGCGGCGGCCCAGGTCCACGCGCCTGGCCAGGCCGGGAATGTCCCGTTCGAGCGCCGCGCGGTCCTCGCGTTCCCAGGCCAGCGCGCTGTCGCGGGCGACGACGGCCGCGCGCAGGCGCACGACCTGCGCGTCCAGCGCGGCGATGCGGCGCGCCTGTTCCTGCAGCAGCGCCGTGCAGCGCTCCTGCGCGCGCGCGTGCTCGCGCAGCATGGCGCAATGCTCGCGCAGCAGTCGGTCGAAGTCTTGGGCGGTGGCCTGCATGGGCGCGTCCTCCTGGTCATGGGACAGGAGAGCAGTTTAAATGAGAATGATTATCATTTCAATCGTGATGCGATACC
Organism: Massilia sp.; assembly: GCA_031995805.1. GTDB lineage: Bacteria > Pseudomonadota > Gammaproteobacteria > Burkholderiales > Burkholderiaceae_D > Telluria. The sequence goes on along the minus strand of DAMAFT010000101.1, from coordinate 4,649 downwards.
CCGGCCGGCGCGATTTCGTTACAAGCGCTTGCATCTGATACCTTTTCGCCCTTTGCAAGCAATCGTGCGCGCCTTACCCTGTAGCCATACGAATCACAAGACACCAAGGGGAAAACACCATGAAAAACGTTACCAAGCTTACCGCCCGCGCCGCCCTCGTCGCTGCCTTCGCCGTGAGCGGCGCCCTGCCGCTCGCCAGCCAGGCCGCGCCGCAGGGCCACCATGCGCAGTGCCAGAACTGCGGCACCGTCGTGTCGACCAACACCTATAAGCGCGAAGCGTCGCGCGGCAGCGGCGTGGGTGCCGTCGGCGGCGCCGTGGTCGGCGGCCTGCTGGGCAACCAGATCGGCAGCGGCAGCGGCCGCACGCTGGCCACCGCGGCCGGCGCCATCGGCGGCGCCTATGGCGGCAACCGCATCGAGCGCAACATGAAGGGCGAGGTGGTGACCGACGTACGCGTCAAGATGAGCAAGGGCGGCTACCGCACCTTTACCGAGAAGGGCAATCCGCGCTTCCGCAACGGCGACCGCGTGCGGGTGACGGACCGGGGGCTGGTGCATCAGGGTTGATACGGGCGTGATGCGGGCGGTAACACTGCGCTAACACCGGGGTCGGAGCCCACCCGGTGAACCGGGCTCCGACCCCTTGCATTCATCTCACCTTGATGCGCTCGATCACCATGCCGCTCGCCGGTAGCGTCGGCATCCGGCGCAGGCTGACCGACAGGTCCTGCGGCGGCACCTCGTAGCCGATCTCCCCCGCGAACAGCTTCAAGGCCGACGTCACCAGGTCGACGGTGGCGGATTCGCCCGGACAGCGGTGGCCGGCGTAGTGGTCGCCGCCGCCCTGCGCCACCAGGTCGTGGCCGCTGCCCTCGCGGCGTTCGAAGCGCTCCGGGCGGAATGCCTGCGGATCGCCCCACAACGCCGGATCGTGGTTGGTGCCGTAGACGTCCATCACTACCCAGGTTCCTTTATCGATGCGCATGCCGCGCCAGTCGAAGTCGTGCAGCGCGCGGCCCGCGACAGCCGGGAAGAACGGATAGTAGCGGCGCACCTCCTGCGTGAACATGGCCGCATAGGCGTCGTCGCCGGCGGCGATGCGCGCGCGCGCCTGCGGGTGTTCGTGCAGCGCCAGCACGGCGAACGCGATGTAGCGCGCCACCGCCACCGTCGGGCGCAGCAGGTTGATCAGCTCGACGGCCGCATGGCGGCGGTTGACGAGGATGCCGTCGGCGTCACGGTGGTGCGCCAGCACGCACAGCGGGCTGTGCGCCGGCGGCGCGATGCGGCCGGCGCGCACCGCATCGACCAGCGCGCGCGCCCAGTGCTCGGTGCGGTTGCGGACCAGCAGGGCGCGCCAGTTGCGCGGTCCGGCCGAACCGGCGGCGGCGATCATGGCCGCCAGTTCGCGCGTGCGCCGCGTCGCCTCGGCATCGGCCAGCGGCGGGATGCCGATCCATTCGCAGGCGGCGCGGCACAGCACTTCCTCGGCCTCGCGGTGCACGTTGACGCTCGCCTTGCCGGGCCAGCCGGCGAAGCGTGCGCGCCACTGCGCCTCCGCCAGGGCTACCAGGCGCTGGCGCTCCAGCGGCCCGAACAGGCCCATGAACATGGCTTTCCTGTGGCGGTGCATGTCGCCGTCGAGCGTGGCCACGCTGCCGAAGTCCTGCAGCAGCTTGAGCGTCGTCGGCGGCAGCGCGCGGCGGCGCGTGAAGCGGCCCGGCTGCCAGAACATGCGCGCGGCATCCTCCCCGCGCACGCACAGCGCGCGGCGCAGCATCAGGCGGGTGAAGAAGGCGTCGCTGCCGAGGGCGGCGTGGCGCCGCATCATGAAGCAGTAGCCTTCGGCCAGCAGCGCCAGCGTGTTATCGAAGCCGCGCGCGTGCGGCAGGGCGGTGCGGGCGTCGCGCCGGTGCTGCGAAGGGTGGTGCGGATGGTCGGTGCTCGGCAAATTCGTGCTCCTCGGTGCGTGCGGCGTCCATCATCGCCGCCGGCGCCGCCGGCCGGCGCACGCTTCGGCGCACGCTTCGGCGCGGTCCCGGCGATGCGTCAATGCGGCACGGGTGCGAAGGCCGGGTCGGGCGTATCCTGCAGCGCGCGCGGCAGGTAGATCGTCACCGTGGTGCCTTGTCCCGGCGCGCTGTCCAGGCGGATATGGCCGCCGCTCTGCTTGACGAAGCCGTGCGCCATCGACAGGCCCAGTCCCGTGCCCTTGCCTTCGGGCTTGGTGGTGAAGAAGGGTTCGAAGGCGCGCTCCATCACGTCCGGCGGCATGCCGCTGCCGGTGTCGGCCACGGCCACGGTGACGTAGGCGCCCGGCTGCACGCCGGTGTCGGCCAGCGCGCTGTCGCGTGCCACCTCGACGTTGGCGAGCGCGATGGCGACGCTGCCCTGGCCATCCATCGCGTCGCGCGCATTGATGACGAGGTTCAGCAGCACGTTCTCGAGCTGGTTCGGGTCGACCAGCGCGTTCCACAGGCCGGGCGGCATGTCGAAGCGGATCTGCACGCCGTCGCCGGCGGCGCGGTGCAGCAGGCTGTCCATGCGCGCGATGAGCTGGGCCAGGCTGACGACGCTCGGGTGCAGCGGCTGGCGCCGCGCGAAGGCTAGCAGTTGCGCGGCCAGCTTCTTGCCGCGTTCGACGGCGTCCATGATGCCGAGCAGGCGCTTGCGGTCGCTGGCGCCATTGCCGCCGTCGCCGCGGTCGGCGCGCAGCATCAGCTGGGCATTCGCGCTGATGATGTGCAGGATGTTGTTGAAGTCGTGCGCCACGCCGCCGGTCAGCTTGCCCACCGCTTCCAGCTTCTGCGAGCGCGCCAGCGCGCCGCGCGCCTCGTCCAGGCGCTGCTGGCGCCGGCGTTCGCGCTGCTGGGCCTCGCGGCGCGGGCGGATGTCGCGCAGGAAGGCCGTGATGCCGTAGCCGCGTTCGGTGGGCAGCGGCGTGAGCGCGATCTCCACCGGGATCGCGTGGCCCTGGCGCGTCAGCAGGTCGATCTCGACGGGGCCGGACAGCATCGCGCATGCGCCGCTGCGCGCGAAGTGCGCGATGCAGGCGCGCCGTTCCTCCTGCTGGGCGGGCGGCGCCAGCAGGGCGCAGGCGTCGTGGCCGAGCGCCTCTTCCTCGTGCCAGCCGAACAGCTTGCAGGCTTGCGCGTTCCAGTCGGTGATGCGGCCGTCCGGGCCGATCCCGACGAAGGCGTCGTAGGCGGTCTGCAGGATCAGGCGGATGCGCTGGCGCTCGGCGTCGGTGCGGTCGTGCGAGGCGCGCAGCGCCAGCGTCATGCGGCCGGCCAGCTGCAGCGCGCGGCGGCGCTCGGTGGCCAGCAGCCAGACCACCAGCGCCAGCAGCAGGCCCAGGCCGATGCCGGTGGCGGCGACCGCCAGCGCCGGCCGGCGCTCCAGCGTGTCCTCGAACGCGGGCGCCGAGCGGATGCGCAGCGTCCACGGGCGGCCCGCGGTGTCGATCGTGGACTGGGTGGCAAACAGCGGCCGGCGCCCGCCGGCGCGCATGCCGGGCGAGCGGTACAGCAGGGCGGCGTCGTCCGGCGCCAGGCCGTCGTAGATGTCGACTTCGAGGTCGCCCGCGTGCTCGCCGCCGACGCCGCGCATCAGGTCGTCCATGCGGAAGGGCGCGAACACCCAGCCGGCGATGGCGGCGCGGCGCTCCTGCGGCGTCGCGCGCGGCAGGCCGGCGCGGTACACCGGCACGTACATCAGGAAGCCCGATTGCGCCGCCTGCGGCCGGCTGCCGTCTTCCTGCACCAGCACGACCTTGCCGGTGGCGGCCGCGCGCCCGTTGTCGCGCGCCGCTTCCATCGCCTTGCGGCGCACCGGCTCGCTGAACATGTCGTAGCCGAAGGCGCGCAGGTTGCGCCCGCCGAAGGGCTGGATGTGGGTGATCGCGGTGACCGTGGCGCGCGCGCCGGCCGGCCGCAGCGCGTACTGCGGATAGCCTTCGGCGCGCACGGCGGCGACGTGGGCGTCGAGGGCACCGGGTAGTTCGGGCGCGAGAATGGTGGCGATGCCGAGCGCCTCGATGCCGGGGAAGCGCTGGTCCAGGCGCAGCACGCCGTAATACTCGGCGAAGTCGGCGCGCGAGACGTCCACCGCGCCGCGCAGGTAGCCGCGCGTGGCCTGCAGCATTTCCTCGTACACGGCCATGCGCTGCCCGACGGCCGCCGCCAGGTCGCGCGCGCGGTAGTTGAACGTGGCCTGCATCTCGGCGCGCGCCGTGCGTTCGACGCTGGTGGCGAACGCATAGGTCGCGCACAGCGCCGCCAGGAACACGAGCGCGGCCAGCAGCAGCGGCAGCGAGGCCGAGTCGCGCCAGCGGGAAGGGGAGGAGGTGTCGGGAGCGTCGTGGGAACGGGGCATGTGCTCGTTGCGGCAAGGGCGCAGGCCGGGAGTCCGGCTCCTGGGCCGTTGCCGCCAAAGTGGAAGGGATGGTGGTGCACCGTCCGGCACAGCATACCCGTGCGCGCAATGGATGGGCGCACGCCAGCCGCCGCGGCGCCGGCATGCGGCGCGCCCGCCCGCTCCCCGCTACAATGGCGGGCCCTGCCGCCGGACCCTGCCGACCGTCCCGATGACAAGATCCACCGCCCCCGATTCCGGTTCCGCTACACGCCCGCGCCCATCCGCTGCGCC
>DAMAFT010000100.1:0-9960 GCA_031995805.1 Massilia sp. | reverse complement strand
CCCGGTGTTGGTGTTCCGGGGCGCTGACCCCGGTTTTCGTCCGCGACCCCAACCCTGTTCCTGTCACATCGTTGTCACGCCATCAAGATACAGTCTGCCCCGTTTTCTTACCGAACACGGGACCATCTTGAAACGCAATCACGTACTGCTCGCGGCCCTGGCCGCCGCCGGCCTGGTCGGCTGTGGCGATCCTTCGACGCCGGAAGGCTACATCCCCGAAGGCACCACCGTCACCCTCGCCCTGCTCGAGACCACCGACATCCATTCGAACGTCGTCGGCTACAACTACTATTCGCTGAGCGAGGACGCGACGCTCGGCCTGGACCGCGCCTCGACGCTGGTCCAGGGCGCGCGCGCCGAGAACCCGAACAACCTGCTGCTCGACGACGGCGACGTCATCCAGGGCACGTTGCTGGGCGACCTGCAGGCCGCGACCAATCCGGTCAAGTGCTCCGAGACGCTGGCCGTGCACAAGGCCATGAACGCGATGAAGTACGACGCGGGCGGCCTGGGCAACCACGAATTCAACTACGGCCTGCCGTTCCTGAGCCAGGTCACCAACACCGACTTCGGCATTCCCGGCGTGAGCAAGCCGGGCGGCACCTGCGGCGCACCGGCGTTCCCGCTGGTGCTGTCGAACGTGACCGCCGTCGCCACGGGCAAGACACTGTACGAGCCGTACAAGATCCTGGCGCGCGACTTCACGGCCACCAAGCCGGACGGCGGATCGATGACGGTCAAGGTCAACATCGGCGTGATGAGCTTCGTGCCGCCGCAGATCCTCGACTGGGACCAGAAGAGCCTGGCCGGCAAGGTCGCCGTCGGCGGCGCGGTGGAAGCGGCCAGGCAGTACGTGCCCGAGATGCGCACCAAGGGCGCCGACCTGGTGGTGGCGCTGTCGCACGGCGGCCTGGACGTGGGCGCCTACAGCCCGAAGATGGAAAACCAGAGCTACCACCTGAGCACGACCGGCATCGACGCCCTGCTCGTCGGCCACGCGCACCTGATCTTCCCGAAAGGTAAAGAAGCCGGCGCCGCCGCCCTGGATCCGTCCTTCGCCGCGCTCCCCGCCTCGGCCAAGGTCGACGCGGTCAACGGCTTCGTGAACGGCGTGCCCACCGTGATGGCGCAGAGCTGGGGCCGGCGCCTGGGCATCGTCAAGATGACCATGGCCTACACCGGCGGCAAATGGGTCGTCCAGAAGGACAAGACGACGGTCGAGTCGCGCGGCTACAAGTACAAGGACGGCACCACCAGCGTCGCCGCCGACCCGGCCATCGCCGCTGCCGTGCAGGCCGAGCACCAGGCCACCATCGCCTACGCCAAGCAGCCGCTGGGCGTGTCGACCGACTTCGAGATGTCCTCGTACTTCTCGCTGGTGGGCGACGTCACCGCGATCCAGCTGGTCAACCAGGCCCAGCTCGACTACGTGAAGACCATGATCGCTACCAGCACCGACGCCACGCTGGCCGGCTACAAGGCCATCCCGGTGATCTCGTGCAGCGCGCCGTTCAAGGCCGGCCGCAACGGTCCGTCCGACTTCACCGACGTGGCGCCGGGCGCGACGCCGGCCTCCCCGGTCGGCCTGCAGGTGCGCAACCCGGGCGACATCTACCTGTACAACAACAACAACCTGCAGGCGGTGAAGATCAAGGGTTCGGACCTGAAGGCCTGGCTCGAGACGGCCGCCGGCCAGTTCGCCCGGATCGACCCGGCCAGTACCGCCGAGCAGGACCTGGTGCCGTCCTACGGCACGATCTACAACTACGACGTGTTCTACGCCGAGAACAACGCGCTGCAATACCAGATCGACGTCACCAGGCCGGTGGGCAGCCGCATCGCCAACCTGACCTACCAGGGCAAGCCGGTGGCCGCGACCGACGATTTCATCGTCGCGACCAACGACTACCGCGCGGGCGGCGGTGGCAACTTCCCGGGCATCGACGGCAGCAAGACCATCATCAAGTCGCCGGACGCCAACCAGGCCGTGGTCAGCAACTACCTGCAGAAGATCGGCGCCTCGACCGGCAAGGTCTCGCTGGCCGGCAATGGCAGCGCGCGCAGCTGGAGCTTCGTGAAGACCGCGACCGCCGGTCCGGTGATCCTGCGCTCGGCGCCGGGCCACCTGGCCCTGGCCAGGGCGAACGGCATCGCCGCCGTCACCGCCGAAGGCGCGCTGGACGCGAGCGGCTTCGCCAAGTACGCGATCGACCTGTCCAAGTAGTCCCGGAGGGCGGCCGCGGGCCGCCCTTTTCCATCCAGGAGACCCGATGCGCATTTCCCCGATGGCCGCGACGCTGGCGCTGGCCCTGCTGGCAGGCGGCTGCAGTCGCGCCCCGTCCTCCGCCGAGATCGAGACCGTCTCGATGGAAGCGATCCAGCGCGGCGACGCCGGCGCCGAACGGCGCCTGGCGCTGTGGGCGGCGGACGGCCTGCCGGTCGCCCAGCGCGAACTGGCCCTGCTGTACCGCAAGCGCCGCGACGACGCCGGTGCACGCACCCTGTTCGCGCAGGCCGCGCGCCAGGGCGACGCCGAAGCCGCCTGGCAGCTGGGCGAACTGGAACGCGGCGCCGGCCAGGCCGCGCAGTGGTACCGCCAGGCGGCCGGGCAGGGCCACGCGCGCGCCGCGCTCATGCTGGGCCTGCTGCTCAAGAACGGCGAAGGCATCGCCCAGGACAAGGCGGGCGCCGCCCACTGGCTCGGCGTCGCCGCCGCGGCCGGCAATGCGCATGCGATGTTCCTGCTGTCGAACATCTACGCGCACGGCGAGGGCGTGCCGGTCGACGCACGCCGCGCGCGCGACCTGCTCGAACGCGCCGCCGACCGCGAGTATCCGGCAGCACTCCAGCAACTGGCCATGGTCAAGCAGATGGGCGATGCGCTGACGGCGCGCGATCCGCACGAGGCGCAGGAATTGCTGAAGGAAGCCGAAGAGCACCGGCGCAGCAATGCCCGCAAATTTTAGTAACGAGATGTAATACTTTCATCGTCCACGCGCGGCGGAACGCCGGCGCCCGCCCGCGCCGGTGCCACGCCGGTACGGGCCGGCGCCCTGCTGTCATAGGGCAAAAGCGCGGTTGCCGGCGCAAGAATCGCCGCCGCTGCCTGTTGAACTTGTTAGCCTGACATCGATCCTACCGTGTGACCGCCTGTCGCCAAAGGATGGCAAACTCTGGCAGTTGAGTGATACGGAGGTTCTACATGCGCGTGGTAAGCTGGAATATTCACTGGGGTTGTGGGAAGGACGGGCGCATCCGTATCCACGCGATCATCGACGTGCTGCGCAAGCTTAATCCCGACGTCATCTGCCTGCAGGAAGTGGCTGCCAATCACCCGGAACTGGAAGGCAGCGCCAGCGCGAGCCAGTTCAAGCAACTGGCCGGGGCCTTCGGCGGCTATCACATGATCGAGCAGGCCCCGAGCGAAATCTACCGCAACAACCTGCCCCGCCAGTTCGGCAACATCCTGCTGTCCAAGTACCGCATCACCCAGGCCCAGCGCCACGCCCTGCCCTGGCCGGTCGACACCGACAGTCCGGCCGGCATGCCGCGCGGCATGATCGAAACGGTGCTCGAAGCGCCGGGCGGCAAGCTGCGCGTGCTCACCACCCATCTCGAATACTATTCGCCCGTGCAGCGCGCGGCCCAGGTGCGGCGCATCCGCGAACTGCACCAGGAAGCCTGCATGCGCGCCGCCGTCTACCAGCCGGAGCCGGCGCTCGATCCGCCGTTCCAGCTGGGCTTCCGCCCCGGCAGCGCCATCTACTGCGGCGACTTCAACCTGCTGCCCGACTCCACCGACTACCGCGACCTGCTGGCGCCGCCGCTGCCGGGCGCCTCGGCGCTGCTGGACGCCTGGACCGTGCGCCACGGCGACATGGCGCGCGCGCCGACCGCCGGCCTGCACGGCTTCAAGTGGCCGGACAAGCCGGATTGCTACGACTATTTCTTCGTCACCGACGACCTGGCGCCGCGCATCGCCGACATGAACGTGCAGTCGGAGACGTCGGTGTCGGACCACCAGCCGATCGTGCTCGACCTGGCCTGAACCCGGCCGACCCGCGCCTCAGGCGGCCGGTTCCTCGTCCTGCTCGAGTTCCTCGTCCTGGCCGGCGATCTGGCGCAGCGCCTGCTCGAACACCTCGGGCGGCTGGCCGCCGGAGATCAGGTGGCGCTGGTTGATGACGATCGCCGGCACCGAGCGGATCCCGGCGCGCTGCCAGTAGTACTCGAGCTGGCGCACCTCGTCCGCGTAGGCATCCGACGCCAGCACCTGGCGCGCCGCGTCCGCGTCCAGGCCGACCTCGCCTGCCAGGCGCAGCAGCACCTCGTGCGCGCTCGGGTCTTCGCCCTTGGTGAAATAGGCTTCGAACAGCTTTTCCTTGAGCGCGCGCTGGCGGCCCTGCCCTTCGGCCCAGTGCAGCAGGCGGTGCGCGTCGAAGGTGTTGTAGATGCGGCCGCGCTTGCCCATGTCGAAGGTGAAGCCGAGCGCCTCGCCGCGCTGGCGGATCATCTCGCGCGACTGCTCCTGCTGGGCCGGGGTCGAACCGTATTTTTCGGTGATGTGCTCGAAGATGTCCTGACCTTCCGCCTTCATCCCGGGATTCAGCTCGAAGGGCTGGAAATGCATCTCGACCGTCATCTCGCCGGCCAGGTTGGCGAGCGCCTTGTCGAGGGACTTGAGGCCGATCGCGCACCAGGGGCACGACACGTCGGACACGAAATCGATTCTCATCTGCTTGCTCACGAGTCACCACCTTTCTTTCAGTTTCTTGATACCGCTCGTATGCGGCAGGATGGTGTAATAGTGACACATCGCGCGCAGTCCGGCAGCGCGCCAGCCAAATCCGGCCAACCGCCCGCTGCCCACAAGACATTAACCAAAACCGGGCTCTGACCCCGGCTCTGACCCCGGTTTGAGGTGGCGCAAGCGTCTTACTTCTTGACTTTGCTGCCGATGCGCGATTCCTTGCCGGCCATCAGGTTGCTGATGTTGCTGGCGTGTCGGTACAGCAGCAGCAGGCTCATCACGGCGACGGCGAACAGGATCTCGTCGGCGCCGAACAGCAGGCCGTAGTAGAACGGCGCGAATATCGCCGCGACCAGCGCCGCCAGCGAGGAGTAGCGGAAGGCGTAGGCGACGACCAGCCAGGTGGCCAGCGTCGCCAGGCCCAGCCAGGGGTTCAGGCCGAGCAGCACGCCCAGCGCGGTAGCCACGCCCTTGCCGCCGACGAAGCGGAAGAAGACCGGCCACAGGTGGCCAAGAAATACGGCGATCGCCACCAAAGCGATGCCGCTGTCGCCCAGGCCGAAGCGCTGGTCGAAGTGCACCGCCAGCCATACCGCCAGCCAGCCCTTGGCGCAGTCGCCCGCCAGGGTCGCGATGGCCGCCTTCTTGCTGCCCGAGCGCAGGACGTTGGTCGCGCCCGGGTTCTTCGAGCCGTAGGTGCGCGGGTCGGACAGGCCGAAGGCGCGGCTCGCCACGACGGCGAAGGAAATCGAGCCGATCAGGTAGGCGGCGATGGTGAAGATGATTGTGTACATGGTCTCTTTCTTGTTTGTCCCGGAGGCGCGCGTGAATATACACCAGCGGCCCCCGGTCGGCCATCAGTCGGCCATCAGTCGGCCGTCAGTCGGCCGTCAATCCGCCAGCGCGCACTGCACCGGCCGCGCCTTCAGCAGCGCGACCAGCACCTGCGGGTCGATCCCGACGAGGAAGCCGCGGCGTCCGCCATTGATATAGATCTTGTCGAGCTGCAGGATGCTCTCCTCCACGTACACCGGCATGGCCTTGCGGATGCCGAACGGCGACGTGCCGCCGACCAGGTAGCCGGAATGGCGCTGCGCCACCTCCGGCTTGCACGGCTCGACCGACTTGCAGGGGATCGCGCGCGCCAGGTTCTTGGTCGATACCTTGCGGTCGCCATGCATCAGCACGACGAGCGGCTGGGCCTTCTCGTCCTGCATCACCAGGGTCTTGACGACGTCGTGTTCGGGCACGCCCAGCGCGCGCGACGAGACCGCCGTGCCGCCGTGTTCTTCATAGTCGTACGGATGCTCCGAGAACGCCACGCCGTGCTTGCGCAGGAACTGTGTCGCGGGAGTTTCGGAGATGTGCTCTTTCTTGGCCATGCGTGTTACGCTGAATGCTAATGGAGGAGTTGATTATTATGCAGCAAGAGATTCGCTTTGCCACCTTCAATGTGTGCAATCTCGCCCCGCCGGGCGTCAGGGTCTACGATAACCTGGACCCCAGCACACCCGAGGAGTACGAAGCGAAGATCGCCTGGATCGCGCACCAGGTCGACATGCTCGGCGCCGACGTGATCGGCTTCCAGGAAGTGTTTTCCCAGGCCGCGCTGGCCGAGGCGCTGTCGCGCACGCGGCGCTTCCGCGAGGCGGTGCACGTCGGCTTCGACCCGGACCCGGGCGCCGACAAGCTCACGCCCAGCGTGGCGCTGGTCTCGCGCCTGCCGCTGGCCGACGCGCCGCAGCCCCTGCCCTGCTTTCCGTCCGGGATCGCCATGCCGCCCGGGAACCGCGATCCCGAGCGCTTCACGCGCCCCCCGCTGCACGCGCCAATCCAGCTCGCGCCTGGCCTGGTGGCCGACGTGCTGGTGGTGCACCTGAAGTCGCGCCGCCCCGACTACCGCGCCGCCGATACCGGCGACGACCCGCAGCTGTTCGCGCTGGCCTCGCTGCGCTCGCTGATCCGGCGCGGCACCGAGGCGGCGGCGCTGCGCGTGCTGCTGACCGAACTGGGGCGCAGGCACCGGCGCCCGCGCGTCGTGCTGGGCGACTTCAACGACGTCGCCGACGCCGTCACCACCGGCATCGTGCTGGGCATCGGTGCGCCCAGCGGAGACCGGCTGTACGACGCGGTCCAGCTGCAGCGCCGCCAGGACCGCCTGCGCCACGTCGGCTTTTCCAACGTCCACGACGGCCACCACACGACCATCGACCACATCCTCGTGTCGGAAGAATTCAATCCGGCGCTGCCGGGGGCGCTGGGCGAGATCGCGGAAGTGCTGTACCTGAACGATCACCTCGAGCTCGGGTTGCCGGAAGCGTCCGACCACGGCCAGGTGATGGCGCGCCTGCGGCTGTTCGGCGCCGGGGGCGAATCGGCGGGAGACGGCTGACCCGCGCCGGCGCGAGCCGTCCGACCGGCGCGGTCACGCGCCCGTCATGGGCCGCCGCTACCCTGGACAGGACGAATCGCGTCCACGCCCGACCCGCCCTTTTTACGTTTCAGCGCGCCATTCGCACCGCTCGTCGCATTCCGATGGCCGTTCGCCATGGCCTTTTTTACCATGTCGTCATGCGCCTGGAGCTCCATTCTGCCCGCCAGGAAGGAGCACGTGCGCTTTTCTTTCAAGCACCACCCGATTACGAAGAACAATGCCATGAAAATCGAGTCCCTGCCCGTCTCTCCCGCCGACGCCATCCCGGCCGTGCGCCGCCGCCCGGCCCGCCTGGCCGCCTTCGGCCTGCTGGCCCTCGCCATCGCCGGCGCCGGCGGCTACGCGCTCGTCCACAAGCAGGAAGAACCGGCGGCGCCGGCCGCCAGCGCGCCCAAGGAACCGGTGTTCGAGCTGTCGGTGCGCGACGTCGCCGCCGTCGCGGCCCGTCCGCTGGCCGTGACGCTGCCGCTGTCCGGCTCGCTGACGCCGCTGGCCCAGGCCACCGTCAAGTCGAAGGTCTCGGGCGTCGTGCTGTCCACCAGCGTGCAGGAAGGCATGCAGGTCGCGGCCGGCCAGGTCATCGCGCGCCTGGACGATGCCGAGGCGCGCGCCCGCGTCGCCCAGCAGCGCGCCATGCTCGCGGACGCCGACGCGCGCCTGGCGCTGGCGAAGAAGAACCAGGCCAACAGCGCCGCCCTGCTCAAGCAGAACTACATCGCGCAAAACGCCTACGACACCACGTCCAACGCCGTCGACCTGGCCCAGGCCGCGGTCGACGCGGCGCGCGCCCAGCTGGAACTGGCGCGCATCGCCCTGGCCGACACCACGATCCGCGCGCCGCTGTCCGGCGTGGTCAGCCGGCGCCACGCCCAGGCCGGCGAGAAACTGGCGCCGGACAGCCCGGTGTTCTCGATCGTCGACCTGCGCCACCTGACGCTGGACGCCCAGGTGCCGGCTTCCGACATCCCGCGCATCCAGGCGGGCCAGGAGGTCGCCTTCCGCGTCGACGGCTTCGGGGAGCGCGACTTCATGGGCAAGGTGGTGCGCATCAACCCGGCCACCGAGGCCGGCTCGCGCGCCATGCTGGTCTATATCGGCGTCGACAACCCGGACGGCCTGCTGCGCGCCGGCATGTTCGCCAAGGGCACCGTGGTCACCGAACGCTCCGCCGTGCGCCCGCTGCTGCCGCTGGGCGCCGTGCGCAAGGAAAACGGCCGCGACGTGGTCTACCGCGTCGACGGCGGCAAGGTCGCCGCCGTGCCGGTCACGCTCGGCCTGCGCAACCAGGACGAAGGCATGGTCGAAGTGGTCGACGGGCTCGATGCCGGCGCCGTGGTGCTGGCCGTGCCGCTCGATGGCGTCAAGCCGGGCAGCCGCGTGAAGCTTCCCGCCACGCCGGCCACCCCGGCCGCCCCGGCCGTGAAAGGTTGATGCCATGTGGATGACCCGCGTCAGCATCAAGCACCCCGTGTTCGCGACCATGGTCATGGTCGGCCTGATGGTGCTCGGCCTGTTCTCCTACCGCGGCCTCGGGGTCGAGAGCATGCCGAACATCGAGATCCCGGCCGTCTGGATCGACGTCCAGTACCCGGGCGCCTCGCCCGAGCAGGTCGAGAACGACGTCACCCGCCCGATCGAGGAGGTGGCCAACACCGTCGGCGGCATCAAGACGATCCGCAGCAGCTCCTGGGAAAACCATGCCGGCATCGGCATCGAGTTCCAGCTCACCACCGACATGAACCGCGCCGTGCAGGACCTGCGCGACAAGGTCGGCACGCTGCGCGGCGGCTTCCCGCGCGAAGTCAAGGATCCGGTCATCTGGCGCCAGGAGGGCGAGAACGCCCAGCCGGTGCTGCTGGTGTCGCTGACCTCGCACGAGCGCAGCCTGCGCGACCTGTCGATGCTGACCGAGCAGGTCATCGTCAAGCGCCTGCAGGCGGTGGCCGGCGTCGGCCAGATCCGCATCAACGGCACCAAGGCGCGCCAGGTGCTGGTCGACATCCGTCCCGACCAGCTGCGCAGCCTGAACGTCGGCGTCGACGAGGTCGTGGCCGCGATCACCGCGACCAATGCCAACCTCCCGGCCGGCAACATCAGCCGCGGCGAGCGCGAGAACCTGGTGCGCATCGAGGGCAAGATGAAGCAGGCGCGCGACTTCGAGCGCATCATCGTGGCGCGCCGCGCCAGCGGTCCGGTGTACCTGCACCAGGTGGCCGCCATCTCCGACGGCGAGGCCGAGGAAACCTCGATCTCGCGCGTCAACGGCGAGCGCGCCATCTCGCTGGAAATCGCCAAGGTCCAGGACGCCAACACCGTCGAGGTGGGCACGGGCGTCAAGAAGGCCATCGAGGCGATGAAGGATTCGATCCCGAAGGACGTGCAGTTCCGCATCCTCGACGACAAGAGCAAGACCGTGCAGGGCCAGCTCGACAACGTCAAGCGCACCATCGTCGAAGGCGCGATCCTCACCATGGTGATCGTGTTCTTCTTCCTGCACTCCTGGCGCAGCACGGTCATCACCGGCCTGACGCTGCCGATCTCCGTGCTGGCCAGCTTCATCGCCATGAAGTACTTCGGCTTCACGCTGAACTTCCTGACGCTGATGGCGCTGTCGCTGTGCATCGGCCTGCTGATCGACGATGCCATCGTGGTGCGCGAGAACATCGTGCGCCACCTCGGCATGGGCAAGAACCACGTGCGCGCCGCCGAGGACGGCACCAACGAGATCGGCCTGGCCGTCATGGCCACCACCTTCGCCATCGTCGCCGTGTTCGTG
>DAMAFT010000099.1:0-10016 GCA_031995805.1 Massilia sp. | reverse complement strand
CGTGCCGGCGCTGTCCGCCGCGGTGGACGACGGCAGCCCGTGGTTGCTGACCTTCAAGGGCGGCTTCTTCGACAGCCAGATCCCCGAGGATGCCCAGGCCGTCGTCATGAACGCGACGCCGGCGCTGGAAGCGCAGATCCGCCAGCGCGGCGCCAGGCAGGCCGGCATGCGCTACGGCTTCGAGTGGCAGGACCGCAAGCTGCTGGTGACGGCCAAGGGCCTGTCGGCCCATTCGTCCAAGCCGGAAGAGGGCGTCAACGCCATCGCCATGCTGGCCGACGCGCTGGCCGTGCGCCCGTGGCCGGAGACGACGGCCGGCGCCCTGGTGAACCTGCTCAACGACCTGGTCGGTACCGGCCACTACGGCGAGAAGTTCGGCAGCATCGCCTACCGCGACGCCTTCATGGGACCGATGACGGTCGCCCCGACCGTGATCCGCGAGCAGGACGGCGGCCTGCAGCTGTCGATCAACCTGCGCCGCCCGCAGGGCAAGACGGGCCAGCAGCTGAGCAACGAGATCAACGCCGCGCTGGCCCAGTGGCAGGGCACGCACGTGCAGCTGGCGCGCGCCGACGTCAGTATCGGCGAGCCGTGGGTACAGACCGATGCGCCGCAATTGCCGGTCCTGATGAAGGTGTTCTCGCACTACACCGGCGTCAAGGACCCGAAGCCGGTGGCGATCGGCGGCGGCACCAATTCGCGCCTGTTCCCGCGCGCCGTCAGCTTCGGCCCGGCGATGCCGCATACGGTTTATACCGGACACTCCGAGCACGAGTTCATCACGGTCAAGCAGTTGATGCTGAACCTGGAGATGTACACGGCGGTGCTGGCGGAGCTGGCGAAGTAGGCTGCCGGTTCCCTTCATTTCAGCCAATCATGCCGTTCGGCCGGTTGCCCCTCCCTGCGTCTTGCCGTAGACTTCCGTGTCTATCAAGGAAACATTGCATATGCATTACGACATCGAGTGGAATGCCGGCGACCTGGCCTGCGGCGACCTCGTGCTGGAGCTGCGCCGCCGCGTGCGCGCCGCGCCGGGCAAGGTGTTCCGCGTGATCGCCCTCGACCCCGGCGCGCCGGCCGACATCCCGGCCTGGTGCGCCATGACGGGCCATGCGCTCGTCGCCCACGATCCCGGTGCGCACGCCTTCTTCGTGCACGCCAAAGACCAACCCTGAAAACAAGGAGAATCCCATGTCCGGCAAGTTCCTGGTCAACCTGACGAGCAGCCTCGACAACACCGACAAGGCCACCGTCGCCTTCGTCGTCGCCAACGCCGCCGTGGCGTCGGACAAGGACACCGTCGTGTTCCTGTCCATCGAAGGCGTGCGCCTGTCGCAGAAGGGTTTCGCCGACAGCATCCACGAGGAAGGCTTCGCGCCGCTCAAGGAGCTGATGGACAACTTCGCCGCCGCCGGCGGCAAGATGTACGTGTGCTCGCCGTGCTTCAAGAAGCGCAAGCTGGACGAGGACAACCTGGTGGCCGGCGCGGCCGTGGTCGGCGGCGCCAAGCTGGTCGAGTTCATGAGCGACGGCTGCCCGAGCGTCAGCTACTGATCGGGCGGAAAGGAAGCACATGAGCTTTACGCGCAGGAACATGCTGGCCGCCGCAGGCGCGGCCGCGCTGGGCGCCGCCGCGCCCGTACTGGCCCAGGGCAAACGCAAGCTGCGCTTCGGCGTCGGCCCGCTGCTGCCGACCGCCGAGGACACGAAAAAGGCCTACACGCCGTTCTTCGCCCACCTGGCGAAGGAACTGAACGCCGACTTCGAGCTGTTCGCCACCACCGACTGGGCCGGCATGGCCGTGGCGATGGGTTCCGGCCAGCTCGACCTGGCCTGGATGGGGCCGTGGGGCTACATCATCGCCAACAACGGCACCGGCTGCACCGCGCTGGCCACCGTCAAGTACGACGAGAAGCCGTTCTACCACGCCATCGTGATCGGCAGGCCGGACCTGAAGGTGAGCAAGTTCCCGGACGACACCAGGGGCCTGTCGATCTCCTTCGCCGACGTCGGCTCGACCTCGGGCTGGCTGATCCCGACCTGGTACGCCAAGGAAGTCTGGAAGATCGATCCGAAGTCGTTCTGGAAGTACAGCGAGGGCGCGACCCACGGCGCGAACGAGATCGCGGTGCAGGCCGGGCAGGCCGACATGGCTACCGACTTCGACCGCAACCGCAACGCGATGATCGAGTCGGGCAAGGTCAAGGCCGGCAGCAACAAGATCCTGTGGACCTCGGCGCCGCTGCCGAACGACGCCATCGCCGTCCCGAAAGGCACGCCGCAAGCCTTCATCGACCAGGTGCAGAAGATCCTGACCGCGATCACCGTGGAACAGGCGAAGACGTTGCTGCCGGCGCACTACACCGGCTTCGTCAAGGCCGACCACGCGTCCTACGAATCGATCGAGAAGGCCGGCATCGCGGTCGGCAAGATCAAGCGCAAGTCCTGATGCGCAGCGCCAAGCGGTGGCTGGCCGCGCTTGCCGTCGCGGTCTTCTACGCCGCCTGCTGGCGCATCGCCCAGGTCGACCCCGGCAAGCTGGCCACCGGCCTGCCCAAGCTCGGCCACTGGATCGCGTCGGGCTGGCCGCCGGCGCTGGACGAACTGCCGCTGTTCGGCCAGCGCATCCTCGAGACGGTGGCGATGGCGGCCATCGGCACCACCGCCGCCATGCTGCTGGCGCTGCCGATGGCGGTGCTGGCCAGCCGCAACATCACGCCGCTGCCGGCGCTGTACCAGCCGGCGCGCTGGCTGCTCAATGCGCTGCGCGGCATCGACTCCTTCGTGTTCGCGCTGCTGTTCGTGGCGGCCGTCGGCCTGGGGCCGTTCGCCGGCGTGATCGGCATCGCCCTGCACACCTGGGGCAGCGCCGCCAAGCTGCTGGCCGACCATGTGGAAAACATGCCCACCGGCCCGCTCGACGCCGTGCTCGGCACCGGCGCCGGGCGCATGACGGCCATCGCCTATGCGGTGCTGCCGGAAATCCTGCCGGTGCTGCTGTCGAGCGCCCTGTACTGGTGGGAGTTCAACGTGCGCGCCTCCACCGTGCTGGGCGTGGTGGGCGCCGGCGGCATCGGCCTCGAACTGAAGAACAGCATGGACCTGCTCGACTTCCCGCGCCTGTTCACCATCATCGCCCTGATCCTCGTCGTCGTCACCGTGCTCGACCAGGTCAGCGGCCGCATCCGCAAGCGCCTCGTATGAACGACCCGATCTTCAGCGCCGCCGGCGTGACCCGGCGCTACGGCGAACGCCTGGTGCTCGACGGCGTCGGCTTCACATTGCGGCGCGGCCAGATGCTGGCGCTGCTGGGGCCCAGCGGCGCCGGCAAGACCACCCTGTTCCGCTGCCTCGCCGGGCTGGAACGTCCCGATGCCGGCAGCGTGCACCTCGACGGCAGGGCCGTGGCCGGCCTACGCGGGCGCGAGCGGCGCCGCATCGGCCTGGTGTTCCAGCAGTTCAACCTGGTGAACCGCTTGTCGGCGCTGGACAACGTGCTGGCCGGGCGCCTGGGCCATGCCCCGGCCTGGCGCGGCCTGCTGCGCCGCTTCGACGCCGCCGACGTCGCGCTGGCGCAGGCCTGCCTGGCAAGGGTCGGCCTGGCGGAGCACGCGCGGCAGCGCGCCGACACGCTGTCCGGCGGCCAGCAGCAGCGCGTGGCGATCGCGCGCGCGCTGGCGCAGCAGCCGGACGTGATCGTCGCCGACGAGCCGGTGGCCAGCCTCGATCCCGGCATCGGCGCCGGCATCCTCGAACTGCTCGCCGCGATCTGCCACGCCGACGGCGTGGCCGTCGTCTGCAGCCTGCACCAGCCCGAGTTCGCGCGGCGCTACTGCGACCGCGTGCTGGGACTGCGCGCCGGCCGCGTCGTCGTCGATACGGCCGGCGCTGCGTTGCAAGCCGGCCAGCTCGAGGCGTTGTACGATGGCGGCATTCCCGATCTTCCACCAATCCAGGCAAGGACCGCATGAACTTCCAGCACCCCCACCAGCCCGACGTCGGCTTCGACGGCGGCGACCTCGATTGCGGCAACGGCCTGCTGCTCCTGATCCGCAAGCACATCGACCCGCTGCCGCGCGGCGGCCTGCTCGAGATCCAGTCCACCGAGATCTCGGTCGACGAAGACCTGCCGGCCTGGTGCCGCATGACGGGCAACGAGCTGGTGTCGTTCCTGCGCGAAGGGAAGCAGCGCAGCTTCCTGGTCGCCAAGGGCAGGCTGGCCGAGCGCACCGCGCCCGCCGTGGCGGCGCCTGTGGTACGCGGCGGCGTCGAACTGGTGGCCGTGAAGCCGCTGGCGGCATTCCCGCCGGTTGCGCCGGCGCCCGCCATCGCGCCGCTGTCGGTGATGGGCATCGGCAGCTGGCCGCGTCCGCGCTGGATGCTGCAGGCGGTGCACGAGCACATGGAAGGGCGGCTGGCGGACGCCGACTTCCATGCGACCGCCGACGACGCCGTGCGCCTGGCGGTCGATGCGCAGCTGCGCGCCGGCGCCGACGTGGTGTCGGACGGCGAGCAGCGCCGCGACAGCTATTCCAGCTTCGTGGCCTCGCGCCTGGACAATACCCAGCTGATCCCGTTGACCGACCTGCTGCCGCTGGTCGACGATCCCGAGGAATTCGAGCGCGAGCTGCGTGCGCTGGACGTGCCGGCCGGCGACGTGCGCCACCCGGCCGTGTTCGGGCCGCTGGGCCGCTCGCGCGGCATCGCCGTGCACGAGGTGGAATTCGCGCGCGCGCTGACGGGACGGCCCGTGAAGGTGGCGCTGCCCGGCCCCTACCTGCTGACGCGCACCATGTGGATGGAGTGCATCTCGGACCGCGCCTACGCCAGCCGCGAGGAACTGGCGCACGACATCGTGCGCGTGCTGCGCGAGGAAATCGCCTGCCTGCTGGCGGCCGGCGCGGCGCTGGTGCAGCTGGACGAGCCGGTGCTGTCGGAAGTCGTGTTCAGCGGGCCGGCCACGCAGCGCAGCTTCATGTGCGGCGCACTGTCGGAGAAGGGCGACGCCGCCGTCGAACTGGCGTTCGCGCGCGACCTGGTGAATGCCGTGACGGCCGGTTTCCCGCGCGAGCGCCTGGCGTTGCACATGTGCCGCGGTAACTGGACGCCGGACGAGACCAAGGCGCTGGCCGGCGACTACCGTCCGCTGGTGGACACGCTGGCGCAACTGCGCGTCGGCACGCTGTTCCTGGAACTGGCCACGCCGCGCGCGGGCGAGATGGAAGTGCTGAAGGCCCTGCCGGACGACGTGCGCATCGGCGTGGGCGCCTGCAACCAGAAGCATGCCCACGTCGAGAGCGTCGAGCACGTGCTGCACCACGCGGAACAGGCGGTGCAGCTGTTCGGCGCCGAGCGCGTGCTGCTCACGCCCGACTGCGGCTTCGCCACCTTCGCCGACAATCCGCTGAACTCCGCCGCCACGGCGGAGGCCAAGCTGGCGGCGCTGGCCGGCGCCGCGCGCATCCTGCGCGAACGGCACCGGATCGTCGCCTGATGGGAACCGCGCGCCTCGTCGTCGTGGTCAACGATGTCGACGCCGGGGGCGCCGCGGTGCCGCTGCGCTACGCCGCCACGGCCGCCGCGCTCGACGCCGACGTGGAGCTGCACTGCGTCGGCGCCAGCGTCGCCTGGCTGCGCGCCGGCGCCGCCGGCCAGGACCTGCTGGAGCGCCTGCGCGACGCCGTCGATGCCGGCGCGCGCGTGTACGCCTGCCCGCAGGCGCTGGCCGCGCACGGCATGGCGGCGGCGGACCTGTTGCCGGAAGTCGCCGGCATCCGCGGCGCCGCCGCCATGCTGGCGGCCGGCTTCGCGCCGGAGGCGCGCTTCATGAATTTCTGACTCCCGTTTCCGATCTTCCTTCCAGGCGCACGCGGCGGTTTGCCGCAGTGCGTCACGATGACCTGGCTTGTAGGTCATCTTCTCGCCGAAACCGGTAAATTCTTCCAATGATCCTGTAGGTTACGGCCTACGATAATCCGTGCTTCAGAGGGGAAACTGCCCTTGGACTTCGCATTTCCCTAGCAGGGAAGGCCGGAAGGCCCGGGCCGCGTTCGTCGTCTCGTTACAGGGCCATTGATTGCTGGAAAAACAAGGGCTGACGCAGGGAAAATGTGGCGAAAACGCCATGATAGGATCGATTCATCACCGGGCGTGCAGGGTGTTCTGCACTGCGCGCCGCGTATTGCCCGACACGACGAGCCATGCACAGCGAAGAATTGATCAAACCAGACGGACGAACTCTTACCCTGTACAGCAACCAGCCGATCCCGGCCGGCCTGGCCGCGCCCAGCCCGTTCGCCGAGCCGCAGCACGCCAATCCCCATTTGCGCTGGCATCCGCTGCGCGGCGAATGGGTCACCTACGCCGCCTTCCGCCAGAACCGCACCTACCAGCCACCGCCGCAGTACAACCCGCTGGCGCCCATGCGCGACCCGGCGCACCCGACCGAGATGCCGGCGGGCGACTACGAGATCGCCGTGTTCGACAACCGCTTCCCGTCGCTGGCGCTCGATGCGCACGATCCGCCCGCCCTGACCGTCCCGACCGCGCCCGCCAACGGCAAGTGCGAGGTGGTCGTGTTCACCCAGGACGCGCAGGCTTCGCTGGGCCGCCTGCCGCTGGCGCGCATCGAACTGTTGCTGCAGGTATGGGGCGACCGCACCGAGCGCCTGCGCGGCCACGGCCACATCCAGTACGTGCTGCCGTTCGAGAACCGCGGCGCCGAGGTCGGCGTCACGCTGCACCATCCGCACGGCCAGATCTACGCCTATCCCTTCGTGCCGCCGGTGCCGGCGCGCCAGCTGGCGCAGGAGCGCGAGTACTTCCTGCAGCACGGCGCCAGCCTGCTGTGCGACATGGCGCGCGCCGAGGCCGCCGACGGCAAGCGCGTGCTGTTCCGCGACGAGCACGCGATCGCCTTCGTGCCGGCCTGCGCCCGCTACCCCTACGAGGCCTGGGTCATGCCGCTGGCGCCGTGCCCGGACTTCGCCGCCCTCGGCCCGGCGCAGCGCGCCAGCCTGGCGCGCGCCCTGAAGACGGTGCTGCTCAAGTACGACGGCCTGTGGGACCGCCCCTTCCCCTACCTGATGGCGTGGTACCAGGCCCCGACCGACGGCGCCGGGCACCCGGAAACCCAGCTGCACGCCCAGTTCATGCCGCCCTACCGCACGCGCGACCGCCTGAAGTTCCTGGCCGGTACCGAGCTGGGCGCCGGCATGTTCGCGATGGACGTGCTGCCCGAGACCACGGCCTACGAACTGCAGCAGGTCGAGATCGCACTGGAGGAAAGCGCATGAGCGAACACGTGCAGGACGCCGCCGCCGGGTCCGCGCGCGCGGCCGAAGTCGCGGACAAGCTGCACCTGCTGCGCGAGGCGCTGGCGCAGTCGGGCGCCGGCGCGATCCGGCTGCGCGGCGTCGACTGGTTCGCCTGGGCCACGGCCGGGGCCGACGCCTCGGTGCTGCTGGCCGCCGACCTCGGCGTGGCCGAGCTGCTGGTCACGCCGCACGAGGCCTGCGTGCTGACCGACGAGATCGAGGCCGAGCGCCTGCGCCAGGAACAGCTGCCGGACGACCCCAGGCTGTCGTTCCACATCGCGCCCTGGGCCGAGACCGAACTGCACGACACCTACGTGCTGGGCGCGGCGGCGGGGGCGCCGGTGCTGTCCGACCATCCGCGCCGCGACGAGCGGCCGCTGCCGGCCGCGCTGCGCCTGCGCCGCATGGTGCTGGAGCCGGGCGAACAGGAACGCTACCGCGCGCTCGGCCGCGATGCCGCCGCGGCGATGGCCGAGGCGCTACGCGCGGCGCGGCCGCACTGGAGCGAATACGATCTGGCCGCGGCCGGCGCGCAGGCGCTGCTGGCGCGCGGGATCCAGCCGGCGCTGGTGCTGGCGGCCGGGGAGCGGCGCCTGCCGCTGTACCGCCATCCGCTGCCCACCCGCGAGGCGCTGGGCAGCCGCGCGATGCTGGTGTTCTGCGCGCGCCGCCACGGCCTGTACGCGAACCTGAGCCGCGGCGTCGCGTTCGGCCCGCTGCCGGACGCGCTGCGGGCGGCGCAGCAGGAACTGCTGCGCGCCGAGGCGACCGGGCTGGACGCGGTGCGCCCGGGGCAGTCGCTGGCGGCCGTGTACCACGCGCTCGACGCCGCCTACCGCCACGCCAACCGGCCGGACGAGATCCGCCGCCACCACCAGGGCGGCATCACGGGCTATGCGGCGCGCGAGATCGTCGCCAGCGCGAGCACGGCCACCGGCATCGAGACCGGCATGGCGTTCGCCTTCAACCCGAGCTTCGCCGGCGTCAAGGTCGAGGATACCTTCCTGCTCGGCCCCGGCGGCCTGGACAACCTGACGCTGGCGCCGGACTGGCCGGCGACGACCGTCGGCGGCCGCGCGCGGCCGCTGTGGCTGGAAGGGGAGGGTGCGCCATGAACACGCCCGAATCCTTCTTCGGCGGCGCCCCCGAGGCGGTCGCCTCGGCGCCCGGCCGCGTCAACCTGCTGGGCGAGCATACCGACTACAACGACGGCTTCATGCTGCCGCTGGCGACGCCGCAGCGCACCGACGTTGCGCTGGCCGCCAGCCAGGACGACCGGCACCACCTGTACTCCGGCACGCTCGACGGCAACGTCACCTTCGCCGCCCGCGGCGGCAGCGCGCCGCCGGGCTTCGGCAGCTACGTCGAGGGCTGCATCCGCCTGGTGGAAGCGCGCGGGGTGGCGGTGCCGCCGCTGCGCATGTTCGTGACGACGACGCTGCCGGTGGGTTCCGGCCTGTCGTCCTCGGCGGCGCTGGAAGTGGCGACGCTGCGCGCGCTGCGCCAGTGGCTCGGCTTCGCGCTCGACGACGTGGCACTGGCGCGGTTGGCGCAGTGCGCCGAGGTCGAGTACGCGCGCGTCAACGTCGGCATCATGGACCAGATGGCGTCCAGCCTGTGCGACGAGCGGAACATGCTGTTCATCGATGCGCGCACGCTGGAGCACCGCCTGGTGCCGCTGCCGGCGGATACGGAAATCATCGTGGTCGACTCCGGCGTGCCGCGCACGCTCGCCGCCAGCAAGTACAACGAGCGCCGCGCCGAATGCGAGGAAGCGGCGCGCAAGCTGGGCGTGGCGGCGCTGCGCGATGTGGTCGACCCGGCCGCGGTGGAGGCGCTGCCGGAGCCGCTGCGCCGGCGCGCGCGCCACGTGGTACAGGAAAACCTGCGCGTGCTGGAGGCGGCGCAGGGCGTGTCGGCCGAGCGCTTCGGCGCGCTGATGAACGCGTCGCACGACAGCCTGCGCGACGACTACGCGGTATCGATTCCCGAGCTCGACCAGCTGGTGGCGGCCTTGCGCGCCGCGCCCGGCGTGTTCGGCGCGCGCCTGACGGGCGCCGGCTTCGGCGGGGCCTGCGTGGCCCTGTGCCGGGCCGGGCTTGCCCGCGAGGCCGCACAGGCAGCACTCTCCACCTACAACAAAGCGGGGCGCCAGGGTCGCATACTGATCCCGGTCCCGACCCAAGGAAAGGAAAACAATAATGAGCCAGTTTGAGTATCCCCGGCCCCAGCTGGTACGCGACAATTGGATCAACCTGAACGGCAAGTGGCGCTTCCGCTTCGACGACGACCACGCCTGCCGCATGCCGGAAGGCGTGTCCGGGTGGACCCACGAGATCGAGGTGCCGTTCGCGCCCGAGACCGAGATGTCGGGCATCCAGGACACCGGCTTCCACCGCTTCTGCTGGTACGAGCGCGACTTCGCGCTGATGCCGTCCGAGCGGCGTGCCATCCTGCACTTCGGCGCGGTCGATTATTTCGCCCGGGTGTGGGTCAACGGCCAGCTGGTGGCCGAGCACGAGGGCGGCCACACGCCGTTCGCGGCCGACATCACCGGCGCGCTCAAGCCCGACGGCAAGCAGGTCGTGACCGTGTTCGTCGAGGATGACCCGGCCGACCTGGCCAAGCCGCGCGGCAAGCAGGACTGGCTGCTGGAGCCGCACTCGATCTGGTATCCGCGGACCACCGGCATCTGGCAGA
>DAMAFT010000098.1:0-10050 GCA_031995805.1 Massilia sp. | reverse complement strand
TCGCCCGCGTTGCGCTTCCGTGCATTGGTGTCGCCATGGCCATGCCAACGACCGCCAGCGTGACCGTTGCCGGCCGTGCGGACGCACCGTCGACTCGAGCGGCACGCCGCCGATGAGGGTGAGCATGGACGGCGCGGTGGCGCGGCCCGGCGAATTCGTCGAGCTGCGGTTCGTGCAGCGGATGGCGCCCGGCCAGGAATCTGCGCGCCGCCGCCGCGGCCGCCGCCGCTACGACTCAGCGCAGCAGCCCCTGCGCGCGCGCCGCGCGCAACCAGTCCGGATACTCGTCCATCAAGAGGTCGTACAGGGCGTCGTCCGAATGCTCGTCCGGACTGGCGACGGAAAAGAAGCCGGCATTGTCGACCAGCCGGCCATCGAGCTCGTCGAGCTTTTCCAGGAACGGAAAATCGGAGTCGGCGAAATTCGCCAGCAGCCGGCTCTTCGACTTCTTGCCCTTGCCGATGCCCATGAACTGCCAGAACAGCGGCTCGCGGCTCGACCAGCGCAGCTGGCGTTCGGTCAGCGGCTTGTCCGAGGTACTGCCGTCGGTCACGAACATCACGTAGACCGGCAGGGCGGCCGCCAGCGGCTGCGTGCGCTCGCCGCCGCCGGCGTCCGGGAAGTAGTGGCGCCGCACCGCCTGCATTGCCGCGCCGTAGCGGGTGTCGCCTTCGAGCGGATGGCGGTCGATCATCCGGCCGACGTAGCCCGGCCAGTTGTTCAGGCCCATCGGCTCGTCGCGGTGGACGTCGCGCCCGAACAGGAACACGTCGATCTCGCCGTCGTCGTCGAAGCGGCAGCCCAGCGCCAGG
Organism: Massilia sp.; assembly: GCA_031995805.1. GTDB lineage: Bacteria > Pseudomonadota > Gammaproteobacteria > Burkholderiales > Burkholderiaceae_D > Telluria. The sequence continues at coordinate 9,238 of DAMAFT010000098.1, read as the reverse complement.
ATGCGTTCCGCGAAGCGCTGCACCAGGCCCTTGCGGTACAGGGTGCTCATCGAGCCGGAAATGTCCAGCACCAGGCACACCTTCGCCCGGTGCCCTTCCAGTCCCGCCTTCGCCAGCGACACCCCGGCCGACTTGACCAGGCTGACCAGCGCCGGCGCCTCGCGCTCGACGCGCTTGTCGAGGTCGACGGGGGAACGAGGGGCCGAGGCAGCCGGTTCCGCCTGCGGCGCCACCTCGGCGCCGAAATGCCGCACCAGCGCCGGCAGCCCGCCGTTGAAGCCCTGCCCCACGGCCATGAAGCGCCACTGGCCATCCTTGCGATAGACCTCGCCCAGCATCACGGCCTGCTCTTGCGCGAAGTCGGCACCGGTCACGTCGAAACGGGCGAACTCGCCATCCCGGCCCTGCAGCCGCAGGGCGCCTGTGCGCAGCCGCGCCATCGTGGCGCCGCCATCGATGGCGGCGGTGACGACCACGCGCGCCACCCGCGCCGGCAGCCGGTCGAGCGCGAACGCGAAACCGCCGCCATCCGTGCGCACGCCGCCGCACGGCGTGACGGGCTGGTTGAAGAAGGTCATGTAGGCGTCGTCGACGAGCTTGCCCCGTTCGTCCAGCGCGAAGCAGGCGACATCGAGCGCCAGGCCGTCCGCTTCCACGCCGATGCGCAGCGCGCCGTCCGGTACGCATGGCGCCAGCGGCAGGCGCTCCCCCCTTGCGAGTCGCTTCATGCACGGTCTCCTTGTGTCATGGAAAGTCCAAGGGATTCTAGCAGCCCCGGCGCGACGTTTGCGGTACACTGCGCGCCCATCCAACGCCATGACGCCACGTACCGATGTTCGCCGTTCCCGCCCTCGACGTCCACACCGCCCTCAAGACCCTCGTGCTGACGCTCGACCTGCTCGGCACCTTCGTGTTCGCGCTCAGCGGCGCGGTGGCCGGCGTGCGGCGCCGGCTCGACCTGTTCGGGATCCTGGTGCTGTCCTTCGTGGCCGCCAACTCGGGCGGCATCGTGCGCGACCTGCTGATCGGGGCGACGCCGCCGGCCGCGATCCGCGACTGGCGCTACCTGGCCGTGTCGCTGCTGGCGGGGGCGCTGATCTTCTTCCGCTATCCCGTCATCAAGCGCCTGCGCAGCCCGGTGCTGTTGTTCGACGCCGCCGGCCTGGCGCTGTTCTGCGTGGCCGGCGCCCAGAAGGCGCTGGTGTTCGGGCTGGAACCGGTGATGGCGGCGCTGCTGGGGATGCTGACCGGCGTCGGCGGCGGGGTGGCGCGCGACGTGCTGCTGTCCGAGATCCCGGCCGTGCTGCGCTCGGACGTGTACGCGGTGGCCGCCCTGGCCGGCGCGGCCGTGGTGGTGGCCGGCGATGCGCTGCAATTGCCGAGCAGCGCCTGCGCCGGCGCCGGCGCCGCCCTGTGCTTCGGGCTGCGCCTGGCGGCGATCCGCTGGGACTGGCACCTGCCGGTGGCCCGGGCGTCGGCCCAGGCGGCGGCCGACGTGGAAGCGGCCGAGGGGCGCGACAACCGATGAGAATCGATTCCGGTACGCTGCCTGGACAGGTTCCGGCCAGCGCTCGCCCTCGCGCATGACGCCGGCGTCACCCGCGCCGCCGGCGTTGGCCGGCGGCAGGTACCGGGGACCGGGCAGGGCCGGTCCGCACAAGTCCGCCTTGCAGCCGTAGCCGACGATCTGCGCCAGGTCGTTGATGTCCTGCGGATGGATGATCCGGTATCCCGAGGCCGGATCGATCAGCGTGTTCAGGTTGCGCGCGCCCTGGCCCGGCATGCCGGCACCGGCACCAGTGCCTGTGCCCGTGCCTGTGCCCGTGCCCGTGCCCGTGCCAGGAATGGGGCAAATTTCTTGTACAACATTTCAAGCCTCGTCATCGGGCGATGATGATGGATTGCGCATCGCCTTGTTGTCATACGGAAATTTGATCTGCCTCTAACGAGAAACGAGGGCGCACGGATGGCTTGCCCTCATTCAGTCAAGAATGATAATCATTCTCGTTTACTTTCGAAGACGTTCCTGTTACAGTAGTTTCCATTCCAAGGCGACTGCGTCGCCCGGGGCTGGACGGCGTCCCGCACGCTGTGGGGGCAGTGCGGGATGCGGTCCAGCCTTCGAGGAATACGTCTCCCCGCCGCCTCTCTCCTTCGGGAAGAGGCGGTTTTTTTGCGGACACCAAAAGCGTCGCCCCTGCGAAGGCAGGGACGGCGGCGGTTGCGCACGATATGCTTTCGCCGTGCAACCCGAGAATATTCCGCAGCCGGTTGCGGTCACCCTCCTCCCGCATGATCTCCGCCATCAGTTCCGGCAGCGGCAGCCTGCCCCAGTTGACCGCGCGCCGCCGCAGGTACGGCGTCGGGCCGTGCGGCGCGATCGTGCTGAGGTAGTCGGCGCTCGCCTCCAGCGCGGGATCGGCTTCGTCGCGGTTGCGCCATCCTGCGGCGCGCCGTCGGCCTCCGCGGCCGCCTTGCGCGCGTCTTCCTGGCGGCCCGGCGCCAGCTCGGCCATCGTCATGCGCTCCCAGTCCGGCAGGCTGAAGCGGCTGGCCGGATCGGCGTCGGCAATCGGCTTGGCCAGGTTGTCCAGCGCGTCGTGCCGGTGGGCGCTCAGCAGCGCGACCGGCGGAGCGAAGTGCATGTCCGTCGCAGGCCCGCCGCGTCGAACAGCTTTTCCAGCTCGCGCGCGGCGCACTTGGCGGCCACCGGGGACGGAATGCGGCGCGGGTCGACCACCGGACTGCCGGACGGGAAATAGACGGCTTCGGACAGCGCCAGCAGCGTGCCGGGGTCGAAGCCGTCGTCGACCGCGTGCATGGCGATCACGCTGTGGTCGGCGCCCTCGTCGAGCAGGGCCTGGAACGGGTTCGGGCCGGTGCGCGGTCGCTGCAGATCGAGTCGGTGCGCCTCTACAACGAGTCCGGCTACGCGGTGCCGCCGAACACCGCGGCGATGAACCAGCAGGACAATGCGGTGTTCCAGTCGCTGCTGCGCGGGGCGCCGCTGGTGCCGGCGCCGTGACGCCGGCTCCGCGTCAATTGCCGAACGCGTAGCGCACCCCGGCCCACAGCGTGCGCGGCGCGCCCGGCGCATAGAAGGTCGAATTGACCACGCTCGCATTGTCGCCCGCCGCGGCGAACGGCCGCGCGATGAAGTTGCCCTCCGGCGTCAGGCCGGTGGCGTTCAGTTGCGCTGCGGTCGCGTAGCGGCGGTCGAACAGGTTGTTCACCTGGGCGAACAGGCGCAGGCGCGGGGTCGCCTCCCAGGTCGTGCCGAGGTCGAACACGGCGTAGCCGGCGGCGCGCCCGCTGCCGACGAAATGGGTGCCGTCGGGCCGGTGCAGGCCGTTCTCGTTGCCGCGCGCGGTCGACCCCGACAGCGCCTGCATGCCTGCCTCCACCGACCAGGCCGGCGTGATGCGCCAGTCGGCGCGCGCTTTGAACACCTGGCGCGGGACCAGGGGCATGCGCGCGCCCGCCGCCACCGCGATATTCCCGTCCTCGTCGGCACTGCTGTTGGCGGCGCCGTTCAGCACCTCGGCGCTGCGGAAGGTGGCGTCCAGCCAGGTGTAGCTGGCCGACCAGGCCAGCTCGCCCATGCGCCCGTCCAGGCCCAGCTCCAGGCCCTGGCGCCGCGTACGGCCGACGTTCCTGAAGTAACCGAAGCCGGCCGCGTTGTCGGCCACGAACAGGATGTCGTCGACGTTCTCGGCGCGGAACACGCCGGCGTTCCAGCGCAGGCCGCCGGCCAGGTTGCCGCGCACGCCGGCTTCCCAGGTCTTGGTGACGACCTGGCGCAGCGGCGGGTCGCCGGCCATCGCGTTGGGCAGCTTGCAGGGGTTGTCCGGGTCGGCGCAACCGAGTTCGATCGCCGTGGGCGTGCGGCTGCCCTCGTTGTAGCCGGCGTACAGGTTCAGGCCGCGCGCCAGGTCCCAGCTGGCCCCGACGGCCGGGTTGAAGCGGCTGAAGCGGTGGTCGCCGTCGAGCGAGCCGGGTCCGCCGCCGGGCGTGATGCGGTCGCGGTTCTGCACGGTGGTACGGTTGTAGCGGCCCGACAGCGTCAGGTGCAGGCTGTCGCCCACGCTCAGCGTGTCGGTCACGAACACGCTGGCCGTGCGGGTGCGGCCGGACAGGTCGACGCGGGCGTCGACCGGCGTGCCGTCGTCGTCGATCTCGCTGCCGTCGGCAAAGAAATCGACCGGTGTGATGCTGCGGTCCGGATTCAGGTAGCCGAATTGCGCCGACTGGCCGAAGTCGATCCGGCTGGCGTCGTAGGCGACGCCCAGCGTGACCTGGTTGGGGCGGCCGGCCAGCTGCCCGGACAGCGTGGCCTGGGCGCTCGCGCCGTCGTTGCGCTGGCGGCTGGCGGTGCGGTTCAGCATGCCGTTGCATTTCTCGGCCGGTTCGTCGTCGAGCAGCACGTTGGCGATGCAGCGCCAGTACGGGAACGGGGTGTTCGCTGCAGTCGCGCCGCTGGCCGGGAAGCCGGAATAGCCGGCCGCCGCCAGCGCCGCCCGTTCCGCCGCGCCGGGCTGGTAGACCGACTGGTCGAACGCGTCGTCGTTCATGTCGCCGTTCAGCGTGGCGGTGCGGATGCGCCGGAAATACGCGTTGCCGGACAATTGCAGGCCGGGGCCGGCCTGGTGGCTGCCCGCCAGGTTGACCAGGACCGCATGGTTGCGGGTCTGGTCCGGCGTCGTGTAGACGCTGGCGTAGTCGCGCGCCAGGATGCGTCCTTCCTGCATGCCGTTGCCGGTCAGGTTGGTGGAAGCGACGGCGGCGCTCAGCTCGACCTCGGTGCGCGCATCCTTCCAGCCCAGCTTGCCGAACAGCTGGCCCAGCCGGGTCGGCGAGGCGTCGCGCCAGCCGTCCTCGCGAAAACCGTTGCCGGCCACGTACCAGTGCCAGCCGCGGGCGTCGTGGCCGCCGTGCTCGAAGCCGAGCTCCTGGCGGTCGTGGCGGCCGGCCAGCACCTGCACCGACGTGCCGGGGTCGCGCAGGCCGTCCTTGGTGCGGATCGAGAACGCGCCGCCCAGCGTGTTCAGGCCGAACACCGGGTTCGAGCCCGGCATCAGGTCGACCGAGGCGATGGCCGCGCGCGGGATCAGGTCCCAGCTGACGACGTCGCCGAGCGGCTGGTTCAGGCGCACGCCGTCCAGGTAGACCGACAAGCCTTGCGGCGTGCCCAGCAGCGGCGACGCCGTGAAGCCCCGGTAATTGATGTCCGGCTGGAACAGGTTGCCCTGGATGTCGTTGACGAACACGCCGGCCAGGCGGCGGTTCAGCGCATCCGGCAGGTTGGCGCTGTCCGTGCCCGTCGCCGCGCCGCCGTCAAGCGACTGGACGTTGGCCGGGATGTGATCGCGCGCCACGCCCAGGCCCGCCAGCGGCGTGATGCCGACGATTTCCACCGTATGGACGGCCGGCGCCACGGCGGATGCCGCCGCCGGCGCGGCGGGTGCGACAGCGGCCGTGGCCTCGTCCGCCGCCCAGGCGGCCGCCAGCGGCCAGCCGGCGGCGACGGCCGCGGCGATCGCGCCCGGGCCGAGGCGCCGGCATGCTGGGTTGCGGGGCGTGTTCTTGCGTTGACGCATGTGGGTGTCTCCTCGGTGTTTTCCGGATGTTCTTGTCGGTCGCTGCGGGCACGGCCTGTGCGAAACGATTATTCCAAGGAGGCCGGCGCCGCCGCTAGGGAAAAATTCCCGACCTGCGCGCAAGCATCGCGCCGCGATTGGCATGGAAGTTGCAAACATGGGGGGAAACGACGCGAACACGAGGAGACCCATGGACCTGCGCCGCCGCCTGATCGGTACGCTCGGCCTGCTGCTGGCCGGCTTGCTGGCGATGACCGCCGTCATCCAGCTGCTGTCGCTGCGCAAGGACATCGACGCCGAGGTGGCGGCGTCGGCGCGCCTGGTCGACGTCCTGCTGGCCGCCGCCCGCCCCGGCCTGGACGCCGCCGGACCCACCCTCGAACGGCGCCTGGCGGAGGCCGGGCTGCGCCACCTGAGCATCCGCACCGCCGGCCAGCCGCCCGCCGGCCACGCCCCGCCGCCCCTGCTCGCCCGGCTGGGCCTGGCGCCGCCGGCGCGCGCCGAGCAGGAAATCCGCATCGGCGGCCAGGTGCTCTACATTGCACCGAACCCGCGCTCGGAAATCGGCGAGCGCCTGGCGGACACTGTGCAGATATGGAGCACCCTGTTGTTCTTTTCTTGCGCAACCCTGCTCGCGGCATGGTGGTGCGCCGACCGCGCGCTGGCGCCGGTGCGCGAGCTCGAGGCCAGCCTGCAGCGCCTGGCGCGCGGCGAGCCCGATCCCGCCCTGCCCGCGTTCGCGCTGCGCGAATTCGGCCGCGTCGCGCGCGCCATCGAGCACCTGGCCGGCGCCCTGGCCGACGCGCGGGCGGCGCAGCGCGCCCTGGCGCACCAGCTGATCTCCGTGCAGGAAGACGAGCGGCGCGCGCTGGCGCGCGAGCTGCACGACGAGATGGGCCAGACCCTGACGGCGCTGAGCGTCACCGCCACCCACCTGGCGCGCCATGCCGCCCACTTGCCGCCCGCGGCGGTGGCGGAATGCGCCGGCGACCTGCGGCGCGACCTGCGCACCTGCGGCGAACAGCTGCGCGCCATGCTGGCGGCGCTGCGCCCGCACGGGCTGCACGCCAGCGGCCTGGCGCAGACGCTGCGCGAACTGGTGCAGGGGTGGCGCGGCCGCCACACCGAGATCGCGTTCGCGCTCGACCTGCCGGCGGCGCTGCCCGACACCGGCGACGCGACGGCCCTGGCCGTCTACCGGGTGGTGCAGGAAGCCGTCACCAACGTCGTGCGCCACAGCGGCGCGCGGCGCTGCACGATCCGCATCGCGGTCGTCCCGGCCGGCCTCGCGCTAAAGATCGGCGACGACGGCTGCGGCCTGCCGGATGGACCGCGCCGGTCCGGCGGCATGCTCGGCATGCGCGAGCGCGTCGCCATGGTGGGCGGCACCCTGCACGTCCTGCCCGATGCCTCCGGCGGGCTGTGCCTGCGCGCCGTCTTCCCGCTGGACACCGGGGCCGACGGCGACGCCGGCCAGCCGCCCGCCACCACCGCAGGAGCCCTGCCATGATCCGCATCATCCTGGTCGACGACCACGCCATCGTGCGCAGTGGCTACCGCCGCCTGCTGTCCGCCGAGCCGGACTTCGACGTCGTCGGCGAAGCCGCCACGGTGCAGGACGCCAACGCGCTGGTGCAGCGCGTGCAGCCCGACGTCGCCGTGGTCGACCTGAGCCTGAAGGGCAGCAGCGGCCTGGAAGCGATCGCCGGCATGGCGGCGCGGCTGCCGCGGCTGCGCGTGCTGGTGCTGTCGATGCACGACGGCGCCGGCCACCTCGCCCAGGCACTGAAGGCCGGCGCGCACGGCTACCTCACCAAGCGCAGCGAGCCCGAGGAAGTCATCGACGGCATCCGCGACGTGATGCGCGGCCGGCGCGTGCTGTCGCGCGACCTGCAGGACGCCGTACCCGACGACGGCGACGAAGCCGTACACGCGCTGAAACCGCGCGAATTCGAGCTGCTGCGCCTGCTGGTGCACGGCGAGTCGGTGCAGGACATCGCCACCGTGATGCACCTGAGCCCGAAGACCGTGCTGAACTACCTGACGTCGATCCGCCAGAAACTGAATGCCGAGAACGACTTCAAGCTGATGCACCTGGCGGCGCGCTCCGGCCTGGTGGACTTCGGCGCCGCGCTGCCGGCCTGAGACCGGACGGGACCGGGACCTGCGTCACGCCGGCAGGCGCACCAGCGCCACCAGTCCGCCCTCCGGATGGTTGGACAGTTCCAGCCGGCCGCCGTGCGCCTCGACCACGCCGCGCGCGATGCCCAGGCCCAGGCCCATGCCGCCGTCGTTGCGCTCGCGCCCGTGCGCCAGGCGCACGTAGGGGTCGAACAGGCTGGCCAGCGCCTCGTCGGGCACGCCGGGACCGTGGTCGCGCACGCACACCAGCACGCTGTCCGGCGCGGCCGTCACGCTGATCTCGGCGCGCGCGCCGTAGTACAGGGCATTGTCCAGCAGGTTGCCCAGCGCCCGCTTCAGGGCCAGCGGCTTGCCGCGCACGCTGATGCCGGCCGGGCGGTAGCCGACCGCGTGTCCGGCCAGTTGCGCGCTGCGCACCATCCGTCCCAGCAGCGCGTCGAGCTTGATCTCGGCGGGATTCTCGTGGATGTCGCTGTCCTTCACGCACTGCAGCGCGCCCTTGACCATCATGTCCAGTTCATCCAGGTCTTCCTCGAAGTCGTTGCGCAAGGCCTCGTCGTCGAGCAGTTCGGCGCGCAGCTTGAGGCGCGTGATCGGGGTGCGCAGGTCGTGCGAGATCGAGATGAACAGGCGCTCGCGGTCCTCGATGTAGCGGGCGATCCGCTCGCGCATGGCCCCGAAGGCGCGCGCCGTGTTGACGAACTCGCGGCTGCCGGTTTCGGGCAGCGGCGCTCTGGCGTCGTCGTGGCCCTGGCCGACGGCGGCCGCGGCGTCGGACAGCGCGGCCAGCGGGCGCGTGATCGAGCGCACCACCAGCAGGCAAAGCAGCAGCACGACGGCCAGCGACAGCGCCTGGGGCATCAAGCGGTCCCAGCTGAACGGGTCGCTGCCGCTCAGGAAGTACGGGTTCGGCATCAGCGCCGCCAGGTACAGCCAGTTGCCCGGCTCGATCTCGGTCTGGAGCACCAGGATCGGCGCCGGATCGGGCTGCAGCAGCAGCACGTGCTGGACCCAGGCGTTCGGCAGGTCGTTCAGGCGCACGTCGTGCTCGGCCACCGCCAGGCGCCCGGGCCAGGCGAACGCCAGCCGGAAACCGGGGGAATTCGGCAGGTCGGCCTTGAGCGTGGCGCCCACGGTATCCAGCACGCTGCGCGCCAGCGGCTGGGCGCCGATCTCCTCGACCGGCACGTAGGCATGGTTCAGGTTGACGAAGAAGCGCGTGCCGCCCATCTCGCGCAGCTGCTGGATGATCAGGGTACGGTAGGCCGGCGGCAGGCTGCGGAAAAAACGGATCGCGCCGGCCGCGCTGTGCGCCGTGTAACGTGCGGCCGACTGCGCCTCCACCTCGGCCTTGGCGCGCACCTGGCTGGTCCAGATCGCGCTGGCGGCCAGTTGCGTGACCAGCACGCCGGCCACCATCACCAGGGTCAGGCGGCCCAGCAGCGAGGCCGGCCACAGGCGCCGCAGTCGCCCCGGGGCACGGCGCGCAGGCTAGCCACC
>DAMAFT010000097.1:0-10059 GCA_031995805.1 Massilia sp. | reverse complement strand
CGCGCGCATGACGAACGAGGAACTGGACGCGGGCCTGGACCGCATCTGGCAGGTGATGCGCGACTGTATCGCCCACGGCCTGGTCACCGAGGGCCAGCTGCCGGGCGGCCTGAACGTCAAGCGCCGCGCGGCCAAGCTGTGGCGCCAGGAGCAGGACACCAAGCACGCGGCGAACCACCTGCCGCACGATGCCGTCAACCAGGTCAGCCTGTACGCGATGGCCGTCAACGAAGAGAACGCGGCCGGCGGGCGCGTGGTGACGGCGCCGACCAACGGCGCGGCCGGCATCATTCCCGCCGTGCTGCGCTACTACGCCGAGGATTGCCGCCCGAGCGACCCGCAGCGCGGCATCCGCGATTTCCTGCTGACGTCCGCCGCGATCGGCATGCTGTGCAAGAAGAACGCTTCCATTTCCGGCGCCGAGATCGGCTGCCAGGGCGAGGTGGGCGTGGCTTGCGCGATGGCGGCGGCGGGCCTGGTGGCGGCGCTGGGCGGCAGCAACGGCCAGATCGAGAACGCCGCCGAGATCGGCATCGAGCACCACCTCGGCATGACCTGCGACCCGATCGGCGGGCTGGTGCAGATTCCCTGCATCGAGCGCAACGGCATGGGGGCGATCAAGGCGATCACCGCGGCCTCGCTGGCGCTGAAGGGCGACGGCACCCACTTCGTCAGCCTGGACGACGTGATCGAGACGATGCGCCAGACCGGGGCCGACATGCAGGCCAAGTACAAGGAAACCTCGCTGGGCGGGCTGGCGATCCATGTGGTGACGGTGAACCACGCGGCGTGTTGATCGCTGCGGGTCGGTGCGCTCGGGGAGCGCACCCTGCGGCTCCGTTCAAGACCGGGGTCAGAGCCCTGTGAAAAGCGACACCGGGCTCTGACCCCGATGCGCACCAACCCCGACAGAACAAAATTCGGTATAAAAGACAACTTTCCATCGGCCGGACTATAATGAACCTCCCACGCCAGCCAACCCGATCTTTTCTACCGTATGCACTATGTGTCCACCCGCGCGACGAGCGCGTCCGCAGCACGTAATCCCCACACCTTTTCCGATATCCTGCTGGGCGGCCTGGCGCCGGACGGCGGGCTGTACCTGCCCCAGGCGTATCCGCAGGTCAGCGGCGCCGAGCTCGACGCCTGGCGCGCGCTCTCGTATGCCGACCTGGCCTACGAGATCCTGCGCAAGTTCGCGACCGACATCCCGGAGCAGGACCTGAAGGCCCTCGTGGCGAAGACCTACACCCCCGAGGTCTACCGCAACGCGCGCGCCGACGACAGCGCCGCCGAGATCACGCCGCTGCGCACGCTCGCCAGCAGCGCGCAGGGCACGCTGATCCTGCAGGGCCTGTCGAACGGTCCGACGCTGGCGTTCAAGGACATGGCCATGCAGTTGCTGGGCAACCTGTTCGAATACGCGCTGGCGAAGAACGGCGACGAACTGAACATCTTCGGCGCCACCTCGGGCGATACCGGCAGCGCCGCCGAGTACGCGATGCGCGGCAAGCGCGGCATCCGCGTGTTCATGCTGTCGCCGCACCAGAAGATGAGCGCGTTCCAGACCGCCCAGATGTTCAGCCTGCAGGACCCGAACATCTACAACATCGCAGTGGAAGGCGTGTTCGACGATTGCCAGGACATGGTCAAGGCCGTGTCGAACGACCTCGAATTCAAGGCGCGCCACAAGATCGGCACCGTCAACTCGATCAACTGGGCGCGCGTGGTGGCCCAGGTGGTCTATTACTTCCGCGGCTACCTGGCGGCGACGACGTCCAACGCACAGAAGGTGTCGTTCACCGTCCCGTCGGGGAACTTCGGGAATATCTGCGCCGGCCACATCGCGCGCATGATGGGCCTGCCGATCGACAAGCTGGTGGTGGCCACCAACGAGAACAACGTGCTCGACGAATTCTTCCGCACCGGTGTCTACCGCGTGCGCAAGAGCAGCGAGACCTACCACACCAGCAGCCCGTCGATGGACATCTCGAAGGCCTCGAACTTCGAGCGCTTCGTGTACGACCTGGTGGGCCGCGACGCGGAACGCACCCACGCCCTGTTCCGCAAGGTCGACACGCACGGCGGCTTCGACCTGTCCGGCGCGCCGGGCAGCGACGGCGACGAGTTCAGGCTGGTCGCCGATTACGGCTTCGTCTCCGGCTGCTCGACCCATGCCGACCGCCTGGCGACGATCCGCAGCGTGGCCGCCGACTACGGCATCACCGTCGACACGCATACCGCCGACGGCATCAAGGTCGCGCGCGAGCACCTCGATCCGGCCGTGCCGATGATCGTGCTGGAAACGGCGCTGGCCGCCAAGTTCAACGAGACCATCCTGGAAGCGCTGGGCACCGACGCCGCGCGTCCGGCCGGCTTCGAGGACATCGAGGCGCTGCCGCAGCGCTTCGTCGTCATGCATCCGAACGTGGCGCAGATGAAGGAATTCATCGCCGCGCATACGGGACTGGGCCAATGAGCGGCGCGGGCCACGCGTCCACTGCCGCGCCGGGCGGCCGCAAGCCGATGCTGACGGTGCGCCAGGCGCTCGACCACCTGCTGGGCGCGGCCCGGCCGGTGGTCGGCGTCGAGGAAGTCGATACGCTCGCCGCCAACGGCCGCGTGCTGGCCGTCGACCAGGTGTCGCCGATGAACGTGCCGGCGGCCGACAACACGCAGATGGACGGCTACGCGGTGCGCGCGGCCGATTGCGCGGGCGGCGCGGCGACACTGGCGGTATCGCAGCGCATCCCGGCCGGCACGGTCGGTGCGCCGCTGCAGCCCGGCACCGCGGCGCGCATCTTCACCGGCGCGCTGATCCCGGAAGGCGCCGACGCCGTCGTCATGCAGGAGCAGTGCGAAGCCGACCAGGACGGCGCGCGCGTCACCGTGCGCCACGCGCCGCGCGCCGGCGAATGGATCCGCCGCGCGGGCGAGGACGTGCGTGCCGGCGCCGTGGTGCTGCCGGCCGGCACCCGCCTGCGTGGCCAGGAACTGGGCCTGGCGGCCTCGATCGGCCTGGCACGCCTGCCGGTGCGCCGGCGCCTGCGCGTGGCGGTGTTCTTCACCGGCGACGAACTGGCGATGCCGGGCGAACCGTTGCAGCCGGGCGCGATCTACAACTCGAACCGCTTCACGCTGCGCGGCGTGCTGGAAAACCTCGGCTGCGCATTCACCGACTTCGGCATCGTGCCCGATTCGCTGCAGGCCACGCGCGATACCTTGCGCGCGGCGGCGCGCGAACACGACCTGATCATCACCTCGGGCGGCGTGTCGGTCGGCGAGGAAGACCACGTCAAGCCGGCCGTGGAAGCGGAAGGGCGGCTGGACCTGTGGCAGATCGCCGTCAAGCCGGGCAAGCCGCTGGCGTTCGGCGAGGTGCGCCAGGGGGCGGATGCGCAGGACGGCGCCGCCTTCTTCGTGGGCCTGCCGGGCAATCCGGTGTCGAGCTTCATCACCTTCCTGCTGTTCGTGCGGCCGTTCATCCTGCGCCTGCAGGGCGTGGCGGGCCTGGTGGAGCCGCGCGCGCTTCCCGTGCGCGCCGACTTCGACTGGCCGAAGGCGGACCGCCGCAACGAATTCCTGCGCGTGCGCATGAACGACGAGGGCGGACTGGACCTGTTCGCCAACCAGGGCTCGGGCGTGCTGACGTCGACCGTCTGGGCCGACGGCCTGGTCGACAACCCGCCCGGCCAACCCATCGCGCGCGGCGACACGGTACGCTTCATCCCGTTCGCGGCGCTGCTGCATTGACCAGACTCACATCGGAACCATCACCATGAACATCAAGCTGCGTTTCTTCGCCAGCGTGCGCGAAGCGCTGGGTATTTCGGACGAGACGGTCGCCTTGCCGCCGGACGTGACGACGGTCGGCGCGGTGCGCGCCTTCCTGGTCGCGCGCGGCGGCGCCTGGGCAGGGGCGCTGGCCCACGACCGCGCGCTGCGCATGGCCTTCAACCACGTCATGTGCGCGCCCGAGACGCCGATCGCCGAAGGGGGCGAGGTGGCGTTCTTTCCGCCGGTGACGGGCGGTTGATCGCCAGCCCGTCGTTCCCGCCTGCGCGGGGGCGACGGCTTTTGCGCGGGGGCGACGGGCTGACGCGCGCAGCGGACGTCAGACGACCGTCTTCTCCGCCAGCGCCAGCAGCTTCGCGCAATTCTCGTTGCGCTCCGCGTAGTCCTTCCACGCCGTGTTGCGCGCCAGCTCCTGCCACTTGCGCAGCGAGGTATCGGTCAGGTCCACCGTGCGCCCGCCGGCGCCCTGGAACAGCATCGCCACCGAGGCGTCGTCCATCATCGCCGACTTGCGCGCGAAGCCTTCCATCTCGGCGCCGACCGCCATCAGCACGGCCTGCTGGTCGGGGCTCAGGCGGTCGAAGGCGGCCTTCGAGATCAGCAGGGGCTCCAGCATGAACCAGTAGGCGCCGCCGCGCGCGGTGGTCACCGACTTGCTGACTTCGTCGAGGCGGAACGAGATCAGCGAGGACGACGACGTCATCGCGGCGTCGAGCTGGCCCCGTTCGAGGGCGCCGCGGATCTCGTTGGACGGCATCGAGGCCACGCTGGCGCCGGCCTCGCGCAGGATCAGGTCCATCTCGTGCGAGCCGCCGCGCACCTTCAGGCCGGCCGCGTCCTCGGGGTCGACGATGGGCTTGCCGCGCGACGCCATGCCGCCGGCCTGCCAGATCCAGCTGAGGATCACGATGCCCTTGGCGGCCAGCACGCGGCTGAATTCCTTGCCGATCTCGGCATTCTTCCAGGCATAACCCTGTTCGTAGGACGTCACCAGGCCCGGCATCAGGCCGATGTTCACTTCCGGCAGCTCGGCGCCGGCGTAGGACAGCGGCACCAGCGACATGTCCAGCTTGCCGCGGGCCAGGGCCGGGATCTGGGCGTCGCTTTTCACCAGCGTTCCGCGCGGATAGATCGAGAACTTGACCTTGCCCTTGGTGCGGCGCTCGGTCTCGGCGGCGAACATGCGGCACAGGCGGTCGCGGAAATCCCCTTCGGCGACGCTGCCGCCGGGGAACTGGTGGGAGATCTTGAGATTCGTGGGCTGGGCCCACGCGGTTTGCAGCCAGAGCGGACTGGTCGCGATCGCGCCCAGTAATGTCCTACGGGTCATTACCGACATATTCATCCTCCAAGATGATCAGATCGACTTTCTCACGGATCGTGCCGCCGGGTGGCGTGCATCGTCCGTATTGTTGTGCGTATAAGAATAGACTCGGCACTAGGCAAGTCAAGAAAAATATTGAATTTATGCCAAAGCTTTTACGCCCGGAAGATGGCCGCGCCATGCGGCGGCGCAGCGCAAGTATGGAAGACGGCGCCGGGCCGGACATTGCGCTGGCTCTGGGTGTGCGGGGGAACGGTACGTGGTGCGGCGCATCGTCGGCGCCGCGTGGCTTGTGTTGCAGAAATGTGAACGCGGCCGGGCGGCCGCGTCACGACATGCCGCCGGCGCGCGGTCAGAGATCGCGCAGGAACGCGCGGATCGCCGCGTTGACCATCTCCGGCTGGTCGAACATCGCGAAGTGGCGCGCCGGCGCGATGGGGGCCACCCGCACGTTCGGCACGCCTTCCACCAGCGCGCTGTAGTACTCGGTCTTGGCCAGCTGGCTGACGTTCTGCTGCTGGCTGTCGAGGTCGAAGTAGGGCGCCAGCACCAGCACTGGCACGGCGATGTCCTTCAGGCCCGGCCGCAGGTCGAGCGCCAGGACCTCGGCCGTGTACTGGCCGACCGCCGCCGGGTCGCTGCGCGCCGTCAGCTGGGCGAGCGCGTCGGCCTTGTCCATGTCGAGCACGCCGATGGTGCGCATATAGCCCTGCTGCTGCCGGGCGAAGTCGCCGGGCTTGACCGCCGCCAGGCGCGCGCGCAGCGCGGTCGCCTGCTGTTCGCGCTGCTGCGGCGTGCTGTCCTCGGTGCCGGGGAAGACCGGCAGGCCGTCGATGCTGACCAGGCCGCCCAGCGCCTGCGGCCGTTCCTCGGCCAGGGCGAAGCCGAGGATGCCGCCCAGGCTGTGGCCGACCAGCACCGGCTTGTCCAGGCGGCGCTGGGCGATCAGCTTCCCGATGGCGGCGCGCGCGCCCGCGAAGGGGGCCGGGCCGGCCGGCGGGCGGCCGTCGAAGCCCGGCAGCGTCAGCACGTACAGTGCGTGGTCGGCGGCGAAGGCACGGATCGTGTCCTGCCATACCCAGCTGCCGCTGGCCAGGCCGGGCACCAGGATCAGCGGGCGGCCGCGGTTGCCGTGGCGCTCGACCAGCACGCCGTCGATCTCGAAGCGCTCGGCCGGCGCGATGTTGGCGGCGTAGCGGTTCGGCGCGGCGCCGGCCGCGGCATCGGCGGCGCCGGCGGTCGTGCAGGTGCCGGCGGCGCCGATGGCGGCGGCGCACAGCAGGGCGGTAGTGATGCGGCGGACGTTCATGCAGTCTCCTCGTCGGGAAAAAAGATGGTTTCGATGGCGTCGCCGAACAGGCGGGCAAGCGCGAAGGCGAGCGGCAGGCTCGGGTCGTACCTGCCGGTCTCGATGGCGATCACGGTCTGGCGCGACACGTCCAGCAGCTCGGCCAGGTGGACCTGGCTCCAGCCGCGTTCGGCGCGCAGCTCGCGGATGCGGTTCTTCATCGGCCCAGGCGGCAGCGCAGGAAGGTCACGGCTGGCAGGCTGCCGGCCATGACGATCCAGACCGAGAACATCGACAGGCGCGGGAAGCCCGCCGTCTCCAGGAAGCCGTAGCTGAACGTCAGCGCGCCGGAGATGGCGAACGCCAGGCCGATCGATTCCAGCAGGCGGCGGCGCTGGTACTCGTCGATGCGGGCGACGTGGCGCACCACGGCGCGGATCATCAGCGCGAAGCCCAGCATCGGCGCCAGCAGCACCGCGGTGCGCAGCCAGCCTTCCTCCATCGGCCGGCCGAAGCGGATCGATGCCGCCAGCAGCACCACGTACACGGCGACCGCCGTCCACAGTTCGGCCGAGTAGGCCTTGCCCACGCGCTTCTCGTGCATTCCCTTTTGCAGCATACGACCTCCGGAGTGGATGTAACCAATGAATGTAACAAGTGGATGTGACAGTGGATGTAAAGTATGCTTTACATCGTAGACGGCGCCATCGCCGATGTCAAGCTTCCTTTACATCGCAAGGATGCCGCCTTCTCGACTACAATGCACGTCCTTCGCATTCACCGCACCGCACGCCATGACCACGACTCCCGAATCCACGCGCCGCGCCATCGTCGTCGGCGGCGGTCCCGCCGGCCTGATGGCCGCCGACGTCCTGGCCGCGGGCGGCGTCGCGGTCGACGTGTACGACGCGATGCCCTCGGTCGGACGCAAGTTCCTTCTCGCGGGCAAGGGCGGCATGAACATCACGCATGCGGAACCGACCGACGCGTTCGTCGGCCGCTACGGCAAACGCAGCGCCGAAGTGGGCGCGTGGCTGGCCGGATTCGGGCCGGACGCGGTGCGCGCCTGGATCCACGGCCTCGGCGTCGACACCTTCGTCGGCACGTCCGGGCGCGTGTTCCCGACCGACATGAAGGCCGCGCCGCTGCTGCGCGCCTGGCTGCACCGCCTGCGCGAGGCAGGCGTGCGCTTCCACATGCGCCATCGCTGGTTGGGCTGGCGCGACGGCGGCCTGGCGTTCGCCACGCCGGAGGGCGAGCGCATCGAGCCCATCGCGCAAGCGGATGCCGTGGTGCTGGCGCTGGGCGGCGCCAGCTGGGCACGGCTCGGCTCGGACGGCGCCTGGGTGCCGTTGCTGGCCCGGCGCGGCGTCGACGTGGCGCCCCTGGCGCCAGCCAACTGCGGCTTCGATGCCGACTGGAGCGCGCATTTCTCCGGCCGCCACGCGGGCGCGCCCCTGACGACGGTGGCGCTGGCACTGGAGGACGTCGACGGCCGCACATGGGCGCGCAAGGGCCAGTTCGTCGTCACGGCGACGGGCATCGAGGGCAGCCTGGTGTATGCGCTGTCGGCGCCGATCCGCGACCGCATCGCGCGCGACGGCCAGGCCACCGTCTACCTCGACCTGTTGCCCGACCACGATGCCGGTCGCGTGCTGGACGAGGTGGCGCGCCCGCGCGGCCCCCGCTCGCTGGCCAGCCACCTGCAGAGCCGTCTCGGGATCAAGGGCGTGAAGTCGGGCCTGCTGCACGAATGCCTGTCGAAGGAAGCGTATGCCGACCCGGCGCGGCTGGCGCGCGCCCTGAAGGCGCTGCCGCTGGTCTTGCGGCGCCCGCGCCCGATCGACGAGGCGATCAGCAGCGCCGGCGGGGTGCGCTTCGAGGCGCTGGACGGGGCGGGCATGCTGCGCGCGGCGCCGGGCGTGTTCGTGGCGGGCGAGATGGTCGACTGGGAGGCGCCGACCGGCGGCTACCTGCTGACGGCGTGCTTTGCGGGCGGCCGGGCGGCGGGGCACGGGGCGCTGGCGTGGATGACTGCCTGACTTTCAATCCTCGAAACTCACGCTCCCGCTCCCGTGCCGCGTCACGCTGCGCTCGTCCGGATTGCCGTACACGCTGACGCCGCCGCTGCCCGAGAGTTCCACGCGCGTCTCGCGCCGCGCGTACAGGGCGCTGCGGCCGGAGCCCTGGTGTTCCAGGTGCGCCGTGTCGGTGCGCAGGTGGCGCGCGTCGAGTTCGCCCGAGCCGCGCATCGTGGCCTGCAGTTCGCGCGCGGCGCCCACTAGCGTCAGCTGGCCAGAACCGAGGATCTCGGCTTGCACCGTGTCGCTGTTGCCGCCCGTGACTTCCATGTCGCCGCTGCCGTGGACCGCCGCGTTGATCTCGCGATAGCGGCCGTTGAAGCGCAACTGGCCCGAGCCGCCCAGCATCAGCTCGATGCGTTCGCCGGCGAAGCCGCTGACGACCTGCTCGCCGCTGCCGTTGACGCTGAGGCGCTCCAGCGCCGGCATCGTCACCGTGACCTCGATCGGCTGGCGGTGGCGCAGCAGGATGCCGCGCGGGCCGATGTGCAGGGTGTCGCCGTCGACCGAGGTGTCGATGTTCGCCAGCAGGCGCTGTTCGCCGCGCACTTCCAGCGCGGGCACCGGGCCCTGGCGCAGCGTCAGGTTGATCGGACCGCTGGCGTCGACGGCGACGGCGCCGGCGAACGGGCGCTTGTCGCTGGCGACCAGGCGGCTGCCGGGGCTGGACGGGCCGCTGATGCCCTGGGCGCGCAGCATGCTGTACGAGACGCCGATCAACAGCACCGCCACCAGCAGCAGGCCGAAGCCGATCTTCAACAAGGAACGCATGTGGCTTCCTCAGCTGCCCTTGAGCAGCGAACGGTTCATCTGCAGGTAGCGCTTCAGGCCCACCCAGGTATAGCGCGTGACGACCAGCGACACGAGGCACAGCGCGATCCCGCCCAGCACCATGCCGATGCCCAGCAAGGTCTGCGTGGTGCGCGATTCCGCGTCCATGTCGGTGCTGATGCGCAGCGTGCTGTCGGCCACCGCCTCGGCGCCGCGCAGCACGCGCGAATCGCGTGAATCGCGCGCCGGCTCGTCGCCATCGGCCGGATCGGCGTCGGGACCGGCGCCGGCGCGCGGCCGGTCCTGGCGCACGTTGATGCCGTGGTCGCCGATGACGATGCGGGTCTGGCGCTCGCCGTGGCCGTCCTCGTCCAGCGCGGCCAGGCGGCTCGGCCAGTCGAGCACCAGCTCGTTGGCGCCGGCCAGGCCGCTGGCGGTGGTGGCGATGCCGGCGAGGTAGAAGCACAACGCGCACACGTACAGCGCGAACAGCAGGGCCGAGTAGACGATCGCCGGCACGATCATGAACAGGTTGAAGATGGCCAGGCCGGCGGCCGAGACCAGTACGCGCAGGGTGCGCGCCGGGTTCTTGCGCTCGACCAGCGCATGCATGTGGGCGCTGGTGCGCAGCGTCAGCGCGATCTTGCGCGGGTCGTCCAGCTCGGCCGCCACGTCGGCCTCGCTGCGGCCGGCGGCGGCGCCGTCGACGAAGCGCTGCTCGTAGTAGGCCAGTGTACTGGCTTGCTCGTCCGGGGCCAGGCCGGGCATGGCCAGCTTGAGCGCGTCGAGGAATTCCAGTT
>DAMAFT010000096.1:0-10131 GCA_031995805.1 Massilia sp. | reverse complement strand
CCAATGCGCATCCACGTACACCTATGACAACGGCGCCGGCCTGCTGGCCTGCCCGGAATGCGGCAACGAATGGCCGCCGCAGGCCGACGGCGCCGCCGCCGAAGCGGCGAAGGTGTGGCGCGACGCCTCCGGCAACGTCCTGCAGGACGGCGACACCGTCACCGTCATCAAGGACCTGAAGCTCAAGGGCGGCGGCGGCACCGTCAAGCAGGGCACCAAGGTCAAGAACATCCGCCTCGTCGACGGCGACCACGACATCGATTGCAAGATCGACGGCTTCGGCCAGATGGGCCTGAAGACCGAATTCGTGCGCAAGGCTTGAACCGGCGCGCCTGGATTTTGCGCCGTCCGGCCCCATCTCGGAATGGACGACACCGACTCCGGCCATGACGCTCCCACGCATCCTCCTTCCCCTGCTCCTGCTGGCCGCGACGGCGCCTGCCCGCGCCGACGAACTGGCCGGCCTGGTCAACGCCTACCGCGCCGCCCCGGGCGGCTGCGCCGGTGCCGCGCCCGCGCCGCGCCTCGCGGCCGAGCCCGCGCTGGCGCGGGTACGCATCGATCCCGCCACTTTCCTGGAACCGGCGCTGCGCCGGCTCGGCTACCGCGCCGACCGGGCCGAGGCGATCACGCTCGCCGGCCCGCCGGATGCGCAGGCCGCCATGGACCTGCTGCGCCGCAAGTACTGCCGCAAGCTGCTCGATCCCGGTTTCAGCGCCATCGGCACGGCGCGCCGCGGCAACGAATGGCAGGTGGTGCTCGCGCATCCCCTCGTGATTCCCGACCTGCCCGGCTGGGAACAGGCCGGCCTCCAGGTGCTGGCCCTGGTCAACGCCGCCCGCGCCCAGGCGCGCCAATGCGGCGACAGCGCCTTCGGGCCGGCCGCGCCGCTGCGCTGGAATCCGCTGCTGGGCCAGGCCGCGCTGGCGCACAGCGACGACATGGCCGAGCGCCATTATTTCGAGCACGTGCAGCCGGACGGCAGCGCGCCGGCCGACCGCGCCACCCGGGCGGGCTACCGCTGGCGCCTGGTCGGCGAAAACATCGCCTCCGGCCAGCGCACGCCCGCCGAGGCGGTGGCGGCCTGGCTCGATAGCCCCGGGCATTGCGCCAACCTGATGAATCCGCGCTTTTCGGAGATGGGTGCGGCCTACGCCATCAACCCCGGCAACGACAACCGCACGGCATTCTGGACGCAAGTGCTGGGCATGCCGCGCTGACGGGCCGATAGCTTGCATCTATGGACACGATTGAAACATACATATTGCACACAATTGAATTGCACACTATTATTCAACCCATGGAAACGAACACTGCAAGCGACATCCTGCTGCTCGACAACCAGTTGTGTTTTGCGCTCCACTCGGCATCGCTGGCGATGACGAAGGTGTACAAGCCGCACCTGGACAAGCTCGGGGTGACGTATCCGCAATACCTGGCGCTGCTGGTGCTGTGGGAACGCGACGGCATCACGGTGTCCGATCTGGGGGAACGGCTGTTCCTGGATTCGGGGACGCTGACGCCGCTGCTCAAGCGCCTCGAGGCGCAGGGCCTGGTGGATCGCAGCCGGGACCCGCAGGACGAGCGCCGCGTGATGATCCGGCTGACCGGACAGGGGCGCGCGCTGAAAGAGGACGCCGCCCGCATTCCCGGTTGCATCCTGGGCGCCACCGGTTGCGACGTGGATGAAGTAGTGAAGCTGGCCGAACGGATCAAGCTGCTGCGGCAGCAACTGGCCGATGCGATCTGAAGCAATTTTTGACCTTGATTGACCGACAACTCACCGAAAGGGTAATGCCATGACCACCAAACTCGATAAAGTCCTGTACACCGCCAAGGCCCACACCACCGGCGGCCGCGAAGGCCGTTCCGTCACCGACGACGGCATCCTGGACGTGACCCTGCAACCGCCGAAGGAAATGGGCGGCAAGGGCGGCGCGACCAACCCGGAACAGCTGTTCGCCGCCGGCTACTCGGCCTGCTTCATCGGCGCGATGAAATTCGTCGCCGGCCAGAAGAAGATCGCCGTCCCGGCCGACACCGCCGTCGACGCCAGCGTCTCGATCGGCCCGATCCCCAACGGTTTCGGCCTGGCCGTGGAACTGAAGGTCAGCCTGCCGGGCATGGACCGCGCCGCCGCCCAGGAACTGGTCGACGCCGCCCACGTGGTGTGCCCGTACTCGAACGCCACCCGCGGCAACATCGACGTCACGCTGACCCTGGCCTGAGCGACAGTCGACGGAGCCGGCGGCCCGCAAGGTCCGCCGGTGGCGTCAGCCACAGGATGGAAGGCGCCGCTCCCGATGGGGCGGCGCCTTTTGCGTTGACGAGGCGGATGGCGATGTCGCCTACTTTTTCTCGTGCCGTTCGAGAATGTCGAAGATTGACTCGACGTCGAGGCCCAGCCAGGGCGCAACGATACAGCCCAGCCCTACCGTCCCGACCGTAGCCAGGTAATACAGCGCCAACGAGGACAGGGGACGACTGGAGAGAGGGGTGCTCCAATCCTCGAGCAGCGCCGAGAGGACGAGCGGGAAGACGAAGAACGCGGCCTTGATTGCCCATGCATACACTTGGGCGACAGCCCAGGCCACCTCGGGCGCGTAGTTTTTTCGTTCCAGCTTCACACGGGTCGGGACGATGATTTTTTGAACGAGCGGATTGAAACGGTAAAGACGATTGCGCATGACGGGATTGTGTGTAGTTGCAGGAACCAGAGTAAATAAATCTGAATTTATTTTCGACGGCCGCAGTCTCTCGTCCACGCACCACGCCCTCCATTGGACCACGGGCGATGTCGTCAACCCTTATCCGGACACGTCTCCACCAGCAAGCATGCGGGCCGACGGGCCAGTTGCCCAATTTACGCGAACAGCGCCTTTTTCATTGTGCCGTCACGGCGTGCGGCCGGCCGCCTCCATCAGGTTGCCGCGCAGGTTGACGATGGCCTTCTGCAGGATGCGGAATTCTTCCGGATCCAGTCCCGCCGCCCTGGCGGTGATGTCGCGGTAGTCGAACGCCTTCTCGCGCAACTGCCGTCCGGCGTCGGTCAGCGACACCCGCACGCTGCGCTCGTCTTCCGCATCGCGCTCGCGATGCACGTAGCCCATCGCCTCCAGGCGCTTGAGCATCGGCGTCAGCGTGCTCGGCTCCAGGAACAGCCGTTCGCTGAGTCCCTTCACCGTCTGCCGGTCTTCTTCCCACAGCGCGACGACGGTGACGTACTGCGGATAGGTCAGTCCCAATTGCTCCAGCACCGGCTTGTAGACGCGCGAGTACGCCAGGTTGGTCGAGTAGACGGCGAAGCACATGAAGTCGCCCAGCCGCGCGACGCGTTCGCGTCCTTGTTTGTCATTGCTCATCCGGCATCCAGGAATTATTTATCGAGATAACGATTATCGTACTTGAAAAGCGTGCCGATACCGGATAAATTTACGATCATAATATTTATCGTCGTAATTAATTTCAAGAAACACCCATCCTATCGGAGCGCACCATGAGCAAGCACGACCGGCAGTCCCCTCTTCGCACCACCGCCGCCGCGGTCCTGGCCGCCGTGGCCGCCGCCTGCATCGCCCTGCCAGGTCCGGCACGGGCGGAAACCGCCTCTCCCGCCTTCGCCACCATCCGGCACATCGACGCGGGCGACCTGAACGTCGGCTACGTGGACGAGGGGCCGGCCGGCGGCCCCGTCGTGATCCTCCTGCACGGCTGGCCCTACGACATCCACAGCTATGCCGACGTCGTCCCCCTGCTGACACAAGCCGGCTACCGCGTGGTCGTGCCCTACCTGCGCGGCTACGGCAGCACGCGCTTTCGCGATGCCCGGGCCCCGCGCAACGGCGAGCCGGCCGCGCTGGCGTCCGACGTGGTCGCGCTGATGGATGCGCTGAAGATCGACCGGGCCATCCTGGCCGGCTACGACTGGGGCGCGCGCACGGCGGACATCGTGGCGGCGCTGTGGCCGCAGCGCGTCAAGGGGCTGGTGGCGGTGAGCGGCTACCTGATCGGCAGCCAGGACGCCGGCAGGCATCCGCTGGCGCCGGCCGCCGAACGGCAGTGGTGGTACCAGTTCTACTTCGCCACCGAGCGTGGCCAGGCCGGCTACGACGCGCACCGCCGCGACTTCGCCCGCCTGATCTGGCAGACCGCCTCGCCGCAATGGCGTTTCGACGACGCCACCTTCGCGCGCAGCGCCGCGGCGCTGGACAACCCCGACCACGCCGCCGTCACCATCCACAACTACCGCTGGCGCCTCGGCCTGGCGCAGGGCGAGGCGAAGTACGCGGACCTCGAAGCGCGCCTGGCGCGGCTGCCCGCGATCGCCGTGCCGACCATCACGCTGGAAGGCGACGCCAACGAGGCGCCGCATCCCGATCCTGCCACGTACGCGCAGCGCTTCACCGGCCAGTACCGGCACCGGCTCGTCACGGGCGGCATCGGCCACAACCTGCCGCAGGAAGCGCCGCGCGCCTTCGCCGACGCCGTGATCGCGGTCGATCGCCTGTGATGCCGCGCCGCCCCGTCCATCCACACACGGGAGACACCGTCATGTCCGCTTCCACTGCCATGCTGCGCCGTTTTTCGTTCCGCCTTGCCGGCCTGGTCCTCGGCGCCGGCGCCGCCCTGCTGTCGCTGGCGCCGGCCGCCGCGGCCGACGCCGTCCGCCCCGGTACGCTGCCCGTGCTGGGCGCGCTGCCCCCGCTGGACGGCGCCGTCACGTGGCTCAACGGCGCCCCGCTCGGCCCCGGGGCGTTGCAGGGCAAGGTGGTGCTGGTCGATTTCTGGACCTATTCCTGCATCAACTGCATCCGCACCCTGCCCTGGCTGCGCGCCTGGGCGCAGAAGTACCGCGACCGTGGCCTGGTCGTGGTCGGCGTGCACACGCCGGAGTTCGCGTTCGAGCAGGACATCGCGAACGTCAACCAGGCGGTCGCGCGCTTCGGGATCGACTACCCGGTCGCGGTGGACAGCGACCGGCGCATCTGGAACGCCTTCCGCAACGACGCCTGGCCCGTGTTCTACCTCGCCGACGCGCGCGGCCGGCTGCGCGCGCGCGTCGTCGGCGAGGGCAACTACGAGCGGACCGAACGCATCGTCCAGTCCCTGCTGGCCGAGGCGGGCAACGGCGCGGCGCCGGCGCCGCTCCCTGCGCCGCACGGCGCCGGCGAACAGGCGGCCCCCGACCTGGCGCACCTGCGCTCGGGCGAAACCTATGTCGGCTACGCCCAGGCCACGGGCGTCGCCGCCGCCAGCGCGCTGCGGCGCGACGTGGCGCACGACTACGTGCGCGCGCCGGTCGGCGTCAACCAGTGGAGCCTCGCCGGCAACTGGACCGTCGGCCCCGAAAGCGCGCGCCTGAACGCCGCGGGCGGCGGCATCGCCTACCGCTTCAGCGCGCGCGACCTGCACCTCGTGCTGGGGCCGGGCGCCGGCGGCAAGCCGGTGCGCTTCCGGGTGACCGTCGACGGCCGCCCGCCCGGACCGGATGCCGGCGCCGACGTCGACGCCGGCGGCAACGGCGTGGTCGCCGCGACGCGGCTCTACCAGCTGGTCCGGCAGCGCGGCGCCGTGGGCGAACGCCTGTTCGAGATCCGCTTCCTGGATGCCGGCGCGCAGGCGTTCGCGTTCACGTTCGGCTGACGGCGGCGCTGGCCGGCACCGGCGGCTCCTGCGCCAGCGCGTGCAGGCACAGCGCGACGGTGCCGGCGCAGTCGAGCGCCAGCAGCAGCGCATACGCCGCGGCGCGGCGCCGCCGCGCTGCCAGCCACGCCGCCGGCAGCGGGACGAGCGGGAGCGCGAACAACAGCAGCGACGCCAAGAGCGACGTGCCGACGATGTCCATGGCGCGCGCGATGGCCGGCCAGTTATCGGGAACCGGGCTGCCCGATTGTCCCGCCAGCACCAGCCAGGCGATGCCGAGCGCGGGGATCCACGCGATGTGGAATGCGACCAGCCATGTCGACCTGCCGGCCATGCGCATCAGAACAGCTCGTCCAGCAGCAGGTGGAAGCGCAACTTGTCCCGGTCCGGCTGCGCAATGCCGTAGCGAACCAGGAACCGTTCCTGCAGGGGCGCGCCGAATTCGCCGAGACAGTTCCACATGATGGCGAGATCCTGGTAGCGGTCGGCGACGCCGAGCCGCCCCGCATCGATGCAGCCGGCCGCCGCGCCATCGTGGAACAGCACGTTATCGAGCGAAAAGTCGCCGTGCGCGACGACCGGATCGGGCGCCAGCGGCAGCAGGTCCTGCAGCGCGTCCCAGACCCGGACGGCGCTCCAGCCTTGCCGTTCGTCGTCGAAGTCGTCCTCGTCGACCAGGCCGGCATCGATGCGCGCCCGCGCCAGCGCCAGGCGCTCGCCATGGCCGCCGGCGAACGGGCAGTCCTGCACCGGGATGGCATGCAGGCGGCGCAGGAACAGCGCGAGTTCGTCCACGACGGCCGGCCGCGCCGCGGGACAGGATGCCAGCAGCTGGTACGCCGTGTTCCCGGGCAGCGCCGTCATCAGGAGCCATGCCGCGCGAGGCGTGCGCGCACACCGTACGACGGCCGGCGCGGCAAGCCGGCCGGCCAGCCAGCGCAGTCTCGCCGCCTCGTCCCCGATGGCCGCGGCGACGGCGCCGCGGCCATGCTTCAGGTACAGCTCGGGCGCCTCCGGCCTGCCGTACAGCCGATAGACGGCGCTGCCGGATTCGCCGACGGTATTGCGGGCCCAGCGATAGCCGTCCAGCGCGGCGCGCAGCGGCGCCGGCACGGGCATGGCGGCGCAGGCTCGTTCACGGTTCGGATCGATCATCCGCCCGATTCTACGGCAAAGCCGCGGCGCCGAACATCTCGAGCACGCCGGCCGGCGCGCGCGCGCCGAACATCGTCTCCTGCAGCGCCAGCGCCTGGGCGGCGATGGCGGCGCTGCGGGCGAACATCTCGTCCTCGTAGGCGCGCACGGCGGCCTCGAGGTCGCCGCGCTGGGCGGCGAGCGCCTGCCCCAGCAGGGCGCCGTCGAGCAGGGCCTGGTTGGCGCCGTCGCCGGACGGCGGCATCAGGTGCGCCGCGTCGCCCAGCAGCGTCACGCCGGGTACGCGTTCCCAGCGGTGCCCGACGGGCAGCGTATGGATCGCGCGCGGCACCGGGTCGGTGTCGCTGCCGAGCACCAGCGCCCGCAGTGCCGGCGCCCAGCCGTCGAACTCGGCGGCGATGCGGGCCAGCGCGGCCGGGCGGTCCGCGAAGTCGATGGCGGCGACCCAGTCCAGCGGCTTTTCCAGCACCAGGTAGGCGTGCAGCACGCCGTCCGGTTCGCGGTGCGCGAAGATGGCGCGGCCGGGCGCGGGCGCCATCAGCATGCCGGCGCCCGTCGCCGCGGCCGCCGCCGCGTGGCGCAGGTCGGCGTCGCGCAGCCAGGTCTCGATGAACACGTAGCCGGTATAGGACGGCTGCGCCTTCGACACCAGCGGCCGGATGCGCGACCAGGCGCCGTCCGCGCCCACCAGCAGGTCGGCGGTCGCGCCGCTACCGTCGGCGAAGGCGAGCGCATGGCGGCCGCCGCCCAGCGCCGTCGCGCCGGTGAGCTTGCAGCCCCAGCGCACGGTGCCGGCCGGCAGCGATTCGACCAGGATGCGGCGCAGTTCTCCGCGCGGCACTTCGGGACGCAGGAAGCGGCCGTCGTCGGGATGGTCGACGAGCACCGCGCCGTCGCGCCCGAGTACCCGCGTCGCCTCGGCGCCGGCATGGACGATGCCTTCGAATCGGGCGGTCAATCCGGCCGCCGCCAGCGCCACCTGGCCGTCCTCGGCATGGATGTCGAGCATGCCGCCCTGGGCGCGCGCGTCCGGCGCGGCGTCCGCTTCGTAGACCGTGGACGCGAGGCCGTGGACGTGCAGGACGCGGGCCAGCAGCAGGCCGCCGAGGCCGGCGCCGACGATCGCGATGGAAGGTGTCATGGTGTTTTCCTTTTGTGGAACGATGTTCCAACGTATACTGGAACGACATTCCACTCATGTCAAGCACTGTATGGCCACCACTACCCGCCGCAACCGGCGCGGCGAACCCTCCCTGTCGCGCCAGAGCATCATCGACGCGGCCATCGTCCTGCTGGATGCGGACGGCGAAGCGGGATTGACGTTCCGCGCGCTGGCCCGGAAGCTCGCCACCGGCGCGGGCGCCATCTACTGGCACGTCGCCGACAAGGCCGACCTGCTGGACGCCGCCTGCGACGCCATCGTGGCCGCCGCCACCGCCACGGCCGCCGACGGCGCGACGGCGCGCGCGCGCATCCGCGCCGTCGGCCTGGGGCTGTTCGATGCGATCGACGCGCATCCGTGGGTGGGGGCGGAACTGGCGCGCAGCCCGTCGAAGATGCCGATGGTGCGCATCCTCGAAAGCCTGGGGCGGCAGGTGCGCGCGCTCGGCGTGCCGGAAGCGGCGCAGTGGCTGGCGACGTCGACGCTGCTGAACATCATCCTGGGCGTGGCGGGCCAGAACGCGGCCAACCGGCGCCTGGCGCGCGAGCGCGGCCTGGCCAGCCGCGCCGGCTACCTGGACAGCGTCGCCGCCACTTGGGCGCAGCTCGACGCCGGGGCCTTCGCCTTCACGCGCGGGATGGGCGAGCAATTGCGCGCGCACGACGACCGCGCCGACTTCGCCGCCGGCATCGACCTGGTGCTGGACGGGATCGGCATGATCGGCGCGGCGCCTACGCCGCCTGCGGGAACGGCACCGTCGCGACCGCCCGCCTGAGGGCGTCGAAGCAGTCGGCGTCGAGCGCGCTGCCGACCGTCTTGCCCATCATGTCGAGCGCCTGCGGGATCGGGATCGCCCCACGGTAGGGGCGTGCCGCCGTGATGGCGTCGAAGATGTCGGCCGTCGTGATGATGCGCGTCTCGATGCGGATGTCGTCGGCGCCCAGGCCGCGCGGATAGCCGGAACCGTCCAGGCGCTCGTGGTGGGCGCCGGCGATCGCCGCCAGCTCGCGGAAGGGCGCGATGCGGCCCAGGATCGTTTCCGTGAACTCGGCATGCAGCTTGACGGCGTCCCACTCGGCGCGATCGAGCGCGCCGGCCTTGTCGAGCACGCTGTTGCTCACGCCCAGCTTGCCGACGTCGTGCAGCAGCGCGCCGCGCTTGAGCCAGCGGCGGCGCTGCGCATCCAGGCCCAGCGCCTCGGCGATCATGTCGGTGTACAGCGCCACCCGCTCGCTGTGGCCGCTCGTGTACGGACTCTTGGCGTCGACCACCTGGCCGAAGGCGATCGCGATGTCGTCCAGGTAGTCGTCGTCGAGCGGATGCTGCGCCTTGCCCGCCGGCTGCAGGTCGGCCACCGCCCGGTCGATGCCGGGCGACGCCAGCACGTCCCAGAACGCGTCGGCGCGCGCCACGTCCTCGAACGCGGCGACCAGCGCCGGATCGAACCACTGCCCTGCCCGCGCGCGCACTTCGCGCAGGGCGGCGTCGCGGCCGGCCGCCATGTTGAACACGTCGATCACTTGCGCCAGCAGGGCGATGCGCGAATAGACAGGGATCGCTTCGCCCGCCAGCCGGGCCGGCTTGCCCTGGCCGTTCCAGTGCTCGTCCAGCGAATAGATGCCATCCGAGACGCCCTGCGGGAAGCGCAGCAGGCCGGCGATCTCGGCGCCGCGCTGGCAGCGCGTGGCGACCAGGTCGCGCGCGATTTCCGGACCGTCGCGCAGGATCGTCATCACGCTGCGGAAGCGCTCGGCCAGCCCGGCCTTCAGGCCGGTGTGCTTGAGCACGAAGCCCAGCACCTGCGGCAGGCTGTCGCCCACCTGCTTGTAGTCGTGCTTGAAATTCAGGTCGTCGGTCAGGTACAACGCGCAGATGCGCGCGGCATTGCTGCTGCAGCCCAGGTCCTTCAGCAGCAGCGTGTAGTACAGCTCCCACAGTTGTTCCTCGGGCAGGCCGATGCGGCGGCCCACCTGTGTGCCGATCCAGCAACAACGCACGCAATGGCCGGCGGGCTGCCCTTCGGTGATGTCCAGCGCATAGCTCAGGGAACCGATCAATTCCGACAGTTTCAGGGTGTCGAGCGGGAAGAAGAGACGGTCCATGGCGTGATTTTATGCCAGAAATATAAAATGTGATGATTTTAAGCAATAGGTTACATCTACAAATGGCTT
>DAMAFT010000095.1:0-10203 GCA_031995805.1 Massilia sp. | reverse complement strand
CCAGTGGGGAATAAATCATATCACCCGTGCCCCCTACTTCATCTGGCCGGGAATAGGCATAATGTTTCCATGCACGGGGCCGCTACGCCGCAGGATCGGCGAACGCGGCCCTTTCATTCTCTTTGACGAAGGATGCACGCGATGACCGTACACGAATCCCTGCCGCTGTTCCAGCCCACCCGCATCGGCGACATCGAGGTCGCCAACCGCGTCGTCATGGCGCCGCTGACGCGCAGCCGCGCGGACGAGGCGGCCGGCGACGTCCCGGGCAGCCCGATGAACGTCGAGTACTACCGCCAGCGCAGCAACGCCGGCCTGATCGTCAGCGAAGGCACCCAGGTCTCGCCGGTCGGCAAGGGCTACATGGCGACCCCGGGCATCTACTCGGACGCCCAGGTCGAGGGCTGGAAGCCGATCACCGCGGCCGTGCACGCCGCCGGCTCGAAGATCGTGGCGCAGATCTGGCACGTCGGCCGCATCACGCACCCGGCGCTGACCGGCGGTGCGCAGCCGCTGGCGCCGTCCGCCGTACAGCCGCAGACGACCGCCTACACCCACGAAGGCAAGGTCGACGCGCCGGTGCCGCATGCGCTGAGCGAGGACGAGATCCGCCAGGTGGTCGACGAATACCGCCGCGGCGCCGCCAATGCGATCCGCGCCGGCTTCGACGGCGTCGAGATCCACGGCGCCAACGGCTACCTGGTCGACCAGTTCCTGCGCGACGGCTCGAACCGGCGCACCGACCGCTATGGCGGCTCGGTCGAGAACCGCGCCCGCTTCGCGCTCGAGGTCGTGGATGCGGTGGTCGCCGAGATCGGCGCCGGCCGAGTCGGCATCCGCCTGTCGCCAGTGACGCCGTCGAACGACGCCCGCGACAGCGACCCGCAAGCCATCTTCGGCTACCTGGTCGAACAGCTGGACAAGCGCGGCATCGCCTTCATCCACTTCGTCGAAGGCGCGACCGGCGGCGCGCGCGACCTGCCGGGCTTCGACTTCGCCTGGGCACGCAAGGCGTTCAAGGGCACCTACATCGCCAACAACGGCTACACCCGCCAGATGGCGCTGGACGCCGTGGCCTCGGGCGCGGCCGATGCGGTGGCCTTCGGGCGCGCCTACATCGCCAACCCGGACCTGGTGCAGCGCCTCAAGCTGGACGCGCCGTTGAATGCGCCGGATCCCCGGACGTTCTACGTGCCGGGGGAGGCGGGCTACATCGATTATCCGGCGCTGGACGAGGCGGCTTGACGGCGGCACCGCTCCGCCAATGCCGCCAAGTCAGGCAGGCGTGTTCCTTGGGTTAGCGTAAGAACGCCGTCCCTGCCCGCGCGGGGACGACCTGCATGGGCGGCTCAAGCTAGCGGCATTACCCTTGGGCGCCGTTTTTTGTCATACTCGCAGCGTCGACCACACTGCGAGCGATCCATGCGCATCCTGCTTGCCGAAGACGATGCGTCGCTCGGCGAAACCATCCTTGCCTGGCTGCGCCTGGACCAGCACGCCGTCGACTGGGTCCGGCGCGGCGACCTGGCGCAGACGGCGCTGGCCACGCACCGCTACGACTGCGTGCTGCTCGATCGCGGCCTGCCCGGGCTGTCCGGCGACGCCCTGCTGGCCGGCCTGCGCGCGCGCGGCGGGCAGGTGCCGGTGCTCCTGATCACCGCCTTCGATGCGCTGGCCGACCGCGTCGCGGGCCTGGACCTGGGCGCCGACGACTACCTCGTCAAGCCGTTCGAGCTGGAAGAACTGTCGGCGCGCATCCGCGCCGCCGTGCGGCGCAGCGCCAGCCGCGCCGGCAACGAGCTGGCGCATGCCGGCATCGCCCTCAACCTCGACACGCGCCAGGCCAGCATCGACGGCCGCCCGGTGGCGCTGACGGCGCGCGAGTACCACGTGCTGTATGCGCTGCTGCTGCGCCGCAACGGCATCGTGACGCGCGCCCAGATCGAGGAAACCTTGTACGGCTGGGGCGAGGAGGTGGAAAGCAATGCCATCGAGGTGTACGTCCACAACCTGCGCCGCAAGCTCGGCAGCGACAGTATCGTCACCGTGCGCGGCCTCGGCTACCGGCTCAAGGACGATGGGGCCTGACGTAGCGAATGGGCCGGCCTGGTCCCTGCGGCGGCGCCTGCTGGCCGCCATCCTGTGCGCCAGCGCCGTGCTGTGGCTGGCGGGCCTGGGCATCTTCGCCGCGGTCGCCTGGCACGAGACCAACGAGGTGTTCGACGACGCGCTCGAAGAGTCGGGCTACATGATCATGGCCGCCACCACCGACTGGAACGAACGCGGGCTGCTGGCGCGGCTCCGTGCGGGCGCCGGACCTGGACGCAAGGTCGACATGCAGTACCAGATCGTCGCCGGCGGGCGGGTGCTCCAGCGTACCGCCGGGGCACCGCCAGTCCCGTTCGTCGCCAGCCTCGACGGCGACGACGACGACGGCTTCGCGGACGCCGTCGCCGCCGGCCACCGCTGGCGCGTGTTCGTGGTGCGCGACGAGGCGCGCCGCGTCGCCGTGCAGGTGGGGCAGCGCCAGGACAAGCGCTACGACATCCTGGAAGAGCTGGCCGAATCCCTGTGGCCGCCCGCGCTCGGCGTGCTGGTCCTGCTGGCGCTGGCCTGCTGGCTGGTGATCGGCCGCGTGCTCGCGCCGCTGCGGCGCACGGCGGCGGCCATCGCGGCCAAGACGCCGGACGACCTGGCGCAGGTGGACGCCGGCGGCCAGCCGCGCGAACTGCAGCCGGTCGTGGCGGCGCTGAACGGCGTGCTGGCGCGCCTGGACGCGGCGCTGCAGGCCGAGCGCCGCTTCACCGCCGATGCCGCGCACGAGCTGCGCACGCCGCTGGCGGGACTGGACATGCATGCGCAACTCCTGCAGCGCCAGCATCCTGCATTGGCGGCGCCGTTCCGCAAGCTGCGCCAGGACATCGGCCGCGTCACGGCGCTCGTCGACAGCCTGCTGGCGCTGGCCCGCCTCGACCCGCTGGCGCGCGAGCAACTGGTGCGCCGGCCGGTGGCGCTGGCGCCGCTGCTGGCACGCCTGCTGGACGCCGACGTGCAGCAGGCGCAGCGGCGCGGCATCGTCCTTGACGTGCGCTGCGAACTGGAGACGGTCAGCGCCGATCCGCAGATGCTGGAAATGGCGCTGCGCAACCTCGTGGATAATGCCCTGCGCTACTGCCCGGACGGCAGCCGGATCGAGATCGCGGCCTGCCGGCACGGCGGCCGCGCGCGCATCGCCGTGCGCGACGACGGCCCCGGCGTCGACGAGGCCAGCCGGGGCCGGCTGGCCGAGCGCTTCTTCCGCGTGCTCGGGAACGAGGCGGGCGGCAGCGGGCTCGGCCTGTCGATCGTCAGGCGGATCGCCGACCTGCATGGCGCCGCGCTCGCCTTCGGGCCGGGACTGGAAGGGCGCGGGCTGGCGGTGACGCTGGATTTCCCCGAGGCGGCCCCTGGCGCACCTTAAGACAGGATTAATGTCCGGATCGTGTAATGGACCCGTACCGATTGACTACCTCGAACAAGGAGTGACCATGAACAAGACGATCCGCTTCGCCACCGCCACCGCCGTGCTCGCCGCCTCGGCCCTCGCCATCGCCCAGACCGGCGGCTATGCCGGGCCGTCGGCCAAGCCGGCCGCGTCGGCGGCCTCGGGCTATGCCGGCCCCTCGAACGTGCCGCTGATGACGGCGAAGGCATTGCTGGACAAGGGCAAGGACGACCAGTACGTGAAGCTGAAGGGCAAGCTGCTCAGCCACAAGGGCGGCGACGAGTACGAATTCGCCGACCAGAGCGGCCGGATGACCGTGGAAATCGACGACAAGTATTTCCCGCAGGGCGTGAAGGTCGACCAGGACACGCTGGTGGAATTGACCGGGGAGTTCGACAAGGAAACCTTCGGCGAGTCGACGCTGGACGTCAAGCAGCTGAAGGTCGTGGCGCAATAAACGTCGTCGCTCCCGCGCCGTCGCTCCCGCGCGGGGCAGCGGCGCGCTTCCGGCCGAAGTCCAGCGAGCTGGCCAGGTCGCCCATCGGCTTGCAGCCGTTGGCCACCAGCTTGGTATCGCGCTCGACCAGCTCCGGTAGCGGCTGCAGCCCGAGGCGGTACGTGAGCGGGCGCAGGACCGGTCACATGCGTCATCGACATGACCCGCTGCGCGGCATTACTATTGCTGTTGTTTAACACTACAGCCAGTGGCCGCCGCGCACGATGAAACAGAAGATCCAGACCCTGCTCCAGCAACTCAACCACGGATTGGTGGAGCGCGAAGACACCGTCAGGGCCGCGCTGCTGGCGTTGCTGGCGCGCGAGAACCTGTTGCTCATCGGGCCGCCGGGCACCGGCAAGAGCATGATCGCGCGCAGGCTCGCGGCGAGCATGGCCGTACCTGGGGGCGATGGGGAAACACAGGAGTACTTCGAATACCTGCTGACCAAGTTCTCGACGCCGGACGAGATCTTCGGCCCGCTGTCGATCAGCGCCCTGAAGGACGACAGGTTCCAGCGCAAGACGGCCGGCTACCTGCCGGACGTGCGCGTCGCGTTCCTGGACGAGATCTTCAAGGCCAGTTCCTCGATCCTGAACGCCCTGCTGACGATCCTGAACGAGCGCAAGTACCACAACGGCACGCAGGCACAGGACGTGCCCATGCAGGCCCTGATCGCCGCTTCCAACGAACTGCCCGCCGACCAGGAAGAGCTGGCCGCGCTGTACGACCGCTTCATGGTGCGCCGCTTCGTCGACTATGTCGGCAACGATGCCTTGCCGCGCCTGTTCGAGGAGCCGCCGCCGGCGCCCGCGCCGGTGCGGATCGATGCGGCCGAGCTGGAAGGCATCCGCCGGGAGGCTGCCGCGGTGGCCATCCCGCCGCACGTCGTGCAGGCGGTCCAGCGCATCTGGCAACGCCACCAGCAGCTCTTCAAGGAAGACGCGCGCGAGGGCTTGTCCGACCGGCGCCTGAAGAAAGCGATCAACCTGCTGCGCGTGGCGGCCGCGACGAACGGGCGCGCCGCCGTGGACTTGTCCGATGTGTTCCTGCTGAAGGATTGCTTGTGGAACCACCCGGACAACGCCGTCAAGGTGCGCGACATGCTCCTGGACGTGTTGAAGGAATGCAGCCGCGCCGCGCCGGGCGACGGCGCACCGGCCGACGACGTGCCGGCCGTCGCGGCGCCTGCCGCGGCGGTCGGCGTCCTGGGCGCCGTCGTCAAGGGTTTCCGGGGCAGCGGCACCGAGCGCGACCCGCTGCTGGTGGAGGATGTCCACGACCTCATGGGGATGGAACGCCCGGAAGTCGGCCGGAAGGGATACTGGTTCCGCCAGACCGCGGACATCGATTGCAGCGGCCTGAGCACCTGGATGACGATTCCTTTCCAGGGGCATTACGATGGTGGCGGACGCGTCGTCCGGCACAAGGACGATCTCGGCCACGCGCTGTTCACCGATATCCAGCCAGGCTCCAGCGTCGCCGACCTCCGGCTCGAGAAACTGCGGCTTGCCGTCGCGGCCCGGGAAAGCCAGGTCGAGCGCTGCAAGTCGACGGTCGACCTGGTCAAGTCCACGATCGACCGGTGCTCGTTCGTCGCCTGCGAGACGGGCGGGTCGCTCGTCGACGGTACCGCGCTCGACAGCAGGATCAGCACCTGCACGGCGGGAAGATTCCTGATCCGCGACACGGCGCAGGCCTGCGCGATCGCGGATTGCCGGGTGATGCTCGACCTGTACTGGGATAGTGCCGTGAGCAGTTCCAGGGCATTGGGCGGCATCGCTGCCAGGTTACTGAAAGGCAGCGTGGTCGAGCGTTGCTTCGTGGCTGGCTCCATCAGAAAATTGTCGGCTTTTAGCTTCATTCATGGCGGCTATCCGGGCGAAGGCCAGCTGGGCGGCATCGCCCATGCATGCGACGGCAGCGCGATCAGGCACTGCGCGGTGGGACGGTTCAGCCTGGAAGACGACAAGGTGAAGCTGGGCTACCGCATTGCCGAGAACAAAGGCCGCCTCGAAAACAATGCGTCGATCGACGCCAACCCGGGGACCGACGGCATCGACGGCAGCGGCGGCAAGACGGTCGCGGCGGCCCTGTTCACGCAGCGCTATTTCGAACATACCCTCGGATGGGATTTCGCCGCCGTCTGGCAGTGGGACAACGCCAGCGCCACGCCCCGCCTGCGCACGCAGCCCGCCGGCGGACAGGCCGCAGGCAGGCCCGCGGCGCGCCCGTCCGGACAGGTTGCCGACCTGCTGGCCCGGCAACTGCGCGCCAATCTCTGGGTATGAGGCGGTGACGATGTTTTCTCCGTTCGGGGCGATCGGTGCGGCCTTGAGTCCGCCGTGGCCGTTTGGGAACGCGCTGGCGTCGATCGGCATCAAGCCGTTCCGCTACTTCATCGACAGCACGTTGCGCGCCAAGGCGACGCCGGTGCCGGGCAGCGTGCTGTATTGCGACCTGTGGATGGCCGTCGAGCATTCGGGCATCTACATCGGCGACGGCGTCATCGCGAACATCGTCGTCGACGGCATCGCCGAGAGCACGGTGGAGCGCAACGGCCCGGCCTCCTTCACGTCCAAGAGCCTCGTGGGACGCAAGATCTACGTTTCCTGCGATACGCACGGCGCCGTCGGGCACCGGGACGTGGCCGGCGGCGCCGACGCGCACGTCGGCGAGCGGGCCTTCTATGGCCTGGTATTCAAGAACTGCCACCAGTTCTCGACGAAATGCGTGCAGTACGCCGGCGCGCGCGATGCCGGGCCGGCGCTGAGCGACCTGCTGCCGGCCGGCGCGGCGGACACGTGGGAGCCGACGCTGGGCAAGCTGAAGACGGCCGCGCGCAGGCAACTCGGCGCCACCAAGTGGCGCCTGTGGGACTGGGAAGCCGATGCCGGGGCTGCGGCTGATGCGCCGCCGCCGGAGCCCGACTGGCAGGCGCACCGCGAGGCACTGTGCCGGCAACCGCTCGACCCCGGCAGCGTCGCGCAGATGCGCGGGCAGCTTGCCGAGACGCAGGCCTATGAAGCGGAAATCGCCGACGAACAGCTGCCCGAGCCGGTACGCCGGCAATTGGCTTCCCTGCGCACGACGCTTGCCGACATCGCGCGCAAGTACGACGAGGTCAAGGACTTTCTTGCCCTGTTCCCCGGCGCCCGCTTCTCGTATGACGACCTGCGGCATGCCGGCGACGGCGACGGCGATGGCGACGATTATGCCGCGCTGGCGCGCACGCTGCAGGACAATGCGCGGATCCGCGATCTGGTGCGCCGGCTGGGGCGCGACGTCGTCGACGGGGAAACGAGGCGGCGCGCCCGGGTCCCGCAGGCCAGCCGCAACGAAACGTACGGCACGCACCGCAGCGGCGACGTCATGCGCATGCTGCCGAGCGAACTGCTGAATCTCGAGGACGAGGCGCTGGAAGTCCTGTTCTACGCCCGCCTGCTCGAGAACAACCTGTTGTCCTATGCCTTGCGCGGCCGGGAAGGGGGCGACGGCGAGGTCGCCGCGCCGCGCCGGCAGCGCAGCGGGCCGGTGGTCGCCTGCCTGGACACGTCGGCCAGCATGCAGGGGGAACCGCTGCGCAAGGCCAGGGCCCTGCTGCTGGCGATCGCCGCGATCCTGGAAAAGGAAGGCCGGGCGTTGCACGTGCTGCTGTTCGGCGCCGGCGGTGAAATGCGCGAACTGGCGCTGGCGGGGCAGGGCGAGGTGCCGGCGCTGCTGCGCTTCCTGCGCGGCGGCTTCCAGGGCGGTACCGATTTCGAGACGCCGTTGCGGCGCGCGCTCGAGCTGGTCGCCGCGGAAGAGACGTACCGCAAGGCGGACTTGCTGATGGTGTCCGACGGCGACTGCAGCCTGTCGCCCGCATTCCTGGCGACGCTGTGCGCGCGCAAGGAGGCGCTGGGCTGCACGATCCACTCGGTGCTGTGTGCCGGGAGCCGGGTGGAGGATGCGTTCAGCGACGAGGTGGTGGTCCTGTAGCGGGTGCGGGAAAATCCCGGGAAACGACACGTGATCCTTGACGAAATCGCAGCAGGCGCGTGGCCCGGAAGGGGAGGGGCGCACCACCGGCTTCCCGATCTTGTCGACGACGGCGACGTCATCCTTCAGCGTCGGCGCATTGGCCTTGCCGATGCGGTCGCGGCCGAGGACGCAGCGCCTCCCGGTCGGGCCGGTGGCATCCGGCGTGCGATCGGTGTCGATGTCCTGTCAACACGGATACTCGGGCGTCCCAGGCGTCCCAGGCGTCCCAGGCGTCGCCAGTCAAGCCGGACGGCTTTGCTTGCATCAATCGCCATCCCATCATTACGTCACGCACCTTCAGGTTTCGGTTTTCCGTCCGATATCGACAATGGCAAGAAATGAAAGCGGCCGATGGATGGCCCGCATGCTGCCAGTATTCTTATCAACCAATGAGGAGCGGTCATGAACCTGAATGTCTCCAGCGTTACCCGGCCGGGAGCGACGCTCCCCGTCGCCAGGGCGCAAACGGCGGTGGCCGTCGCGCCGGAAGAAGCGGATGTCCCCGCCCAGGACAAGGTCACCCTGGGCGGGCAGCAGGCGCAAGCGCTGACGTATGCCGCCCCATCCCGCAAACCCACCGCGACCGACCAGTCCGATCTGGCGCGCATGCTCGAGGAATCCGACCGCAAGGCGCAGGCGGTCATCGACCTGATCCGGCCGCTGGTGGAGCAGCAGGGACTGAACATGGCCAAGGTGGCCAGCGGCGAACAGAAGCTGAGCGCCGATCCCGAGACGATCGAGGCGGCCAAGGCCGCCGTCGCCGAGGACGGCGAGTTCGGCGTGCAAAAGACCGCCGAGCGCATCCTGAGCTTCGCCAAGTCGGTCATCGGCGCCGATCCGTCCAAGCTCGACACCATCCGCGCCGCGGTGGAAAAAGGCTTCCAGGACGCGCAGGACGTGCTGGGAGGGAGTTTGCCGGAGATCAGCCAGAAAACCCGGTCGACCATCCAGGCGGAGTTCGATCGCTGGGCGAAGGAAGGCATGCCGGCAGGGGACACGGTGTCGCTGGCGGCGTCGAAGGATACGGCTGCCGTGTCCTGAGCCGAGCGGGTGCCGGAAAGCAAAAACGCCAACCTGCAAGGGTTGGCGTTTTTGTCTGGATATTCTTGGTGGCCCGGGGCGGAATCGAACCACCGACACAAGGATTTTCAATCCTCTGCTCTACCAACTGAGCTACCAGGCCAAGGCGGCGCATTATAGCACGGGCTGACGCAAAGTCCATAGCCCGTGCCTGTAGTCTGCCGCCGTGGCGCTTACCAGCCGATGTCCTTCAGCAGCGGCACCGTCAGGTCCTTCGGCGGCACCAGCACGGTGCCGAGGTCCGGATTGATGTTCGGCTCCATCAGCAGGTTCGGGCTGGCGGTCACGTCCCAGTGCGATACCGACGAGCCCGAAGCCAGCACGGCCGGGGTGTACAGCAGCGGCCGGCCGGCCGCGTCGGCGCCGGCGATGCGGGTCGGGTCGACCGACATCGCGACCGTGACGACGCCCGGCTTGCCGCGCGAACCCAGCGCCGCCGCGCTGGCGACGGCGGCCTTCAGGTTGTCGCCGTCGGCCTGGGTGATGCCCACCGTCGGGATGAGGACGGTGGTGTCGGTGCCGCCGGGGAGCAGCGCGCCGGCCGCGTTGTTGGCCAGCACCGCGCCGACCGCGCCGGCGTCCTGGGCGTTCTTGGCCTTCTGCGCGAAATTGCAGCCGCCGCGGCTCATCAGCGCCACCTTGCCCTTCACGGCCGCGGTATTGGCGGCATTGAAGGCGCTGCAGCCCGAACCGAGTTCGCCGGCCTGTGTGGCGACGACGGCCAGCGCGCCGAGGGTGCCGCTGGACGGCGGCAGCGGGCCGAAGGTCGAGGTGTTGAAGTCGATGCTCAGGTTGCCGTTCGCGCCCGGCGAGGTGGTCTTGATGACGGGGATGCGCGACAGCATGGCGGCGCCGGCCACGGCATTCGGGCCGTTCCAGGCCAGTTGCAGCGGATTGATGGCCGAAGCCTTGCGCTGCGCCGACGTCATCTGCAGCCACGTCTTCTTGAACGTGTTGTCGTACATGAAGCCTTCCCAGATGCTGGGCAGGCCGTCGGCGGTATAGGCGGTGCCGGCCGCGTTGATGCGGTTGCCCGTCGCCGTGTTGACGCTGATGACCGAGAAGCCGAGGCCGTGGCCCAGCTCGTGCAGCAGGGTCTCGACGAAGTTGACCTGGCTGC
>DAMAFT010000094.1:0-10221 GCA_031995805.1 Massilia sp. | reverse complement strand
ACCGCTACTTCCTCGACAACGCCGCCGAATGGATCCTGGAACTGGACCGCGGCCACGGCATCCCCTGGAAGGGCAATTACTCGAGCTGGCTGGAGCAGAAGGAAGCCCGCCTGAAGCAGGAAGAAGCGACCGAATCGGCACGCCAGAAGGCGCTGGCCAAGGAACTCGAATGGGCGCGCCAGAATCCGAAGGCACGCCAGGCGAAATCCAAGGCGCGCATGGCCCGCTTCAACGAGCTGAGCGAGTACGAATACCAGAAGCGCAACGAAACCCAGGAAATCTTCATCCCGGTCGCGGAACGCCTGGGCAACGAAGTCATCGAGTTCAAGAACGTCTCGAAGGCCTTCGGCGACCGGCTGCTGATCGACAACCTGTCGTTCACCATCCCGCCGGGCGCGATCGTCGGCATCATCGGCCCGAACGGCGCCGGTAAATCGACGCTGTTCAAGATGATCGCCGGCATCGAGCAGCCGGACAGCGGCGAAGTCGCGATCGGCCAGACTGCCCGTGTCTCGCTGGTCGACCAGTCACGCGACAGCCTGGAAGCCAACAAGACCGTGTTCGAGGACGTCAGCGGCGGCGCCGACATGCTGTCCGTCGGCCGCTTCGAGATGCCGTCGCGCGCCTACCTGGGCCGCTTCAACTTCAAGGGCGCCGACCAGCAGAAGCTGGTGGGCAACCTGTCGGGCGGCGAACGCGGCCGCCTGCACCTGGCCAAGACCCTGCTCAAGGGCGGCAACGTGCTGCTGCTGGACGAACCGTCGAACGACCTGGACGTCGAGACCCTGCGCGCGCTGGAAGACGCCCTGCTGGAATTCGCCGGCAGCGTGATGGTCATCTCGCACGACCGCTGGTTCCTGGACCGCATCGCGACCCACATCCTGGCCTTCGAAGGCGATTCCCAGGTTACCTTCTTTAACGGTAACTACCAGGAATACGAAGCCGACAAGAAGAAGCGCCTGGGCGAAGAAGGCGCGAAGCCGAAGCGCATCCGCTACAAGCCGCTCACGACCTGACCGGTTCCGGCCCGATGTACGAAAAGCTCCCTGCGGGGAGCTTTTTTTTTCGCATTTGCCACATGTATCACATTGATTTATAAGCGGAAATGGATCAGCACCGCCTCGATGTCATATGTAGAATCGGTCGGGTCGAGCTTGCAAGCCATGGCGCGATCGCGCCCGGCAGATCTTCATGACCCATTACCGCGACAACCGCGTCCCCGGCGGCACGTTCTTTTTTACGGTCCGCCTGCTGGACCGGGAAAGCACCCTGCTGACCGACCATTTTTCGGCATTCGGCGAAGCGATGCGCCAGGCGCGCATCCGCAAGCCCTTCCACGTCGATGCCTGGGTCGTCCTGCCCGACCACGCGCACGCGATCTGGACTCTGCCGCCGGGCGACCACGACTGCGCCATGCGCTGGCGCGCCGTCAAGATCGCCTTCTCGAAGGCCCTGCACAAGGCTTGCCTGCCCGGCGGCGCGAAGGCGGCGGCGAACGCCACCGGCGACGGCACCATCTGGGAACGCCACTACCGCGACTACCGGATCGGCGACGACGCGGAATACGCGGCGCTGGTCGACTACGTGCATGGCAATCCGGTACGGCACGGCCATTGCGAGCGCCCGGAAGAGTGGCCGTGGTCGTCGCTGCACCGCTTCGTCGCAGCCGGCTTCGCGCCACCGTCGATGGCGCCGGTGCCGCTGCCGTGGCGGCGCGGCGGGGTGCGCGGGATCCACCTCACGCGTCCTTGACACCGGCCAATGAACAATGAAAAAGGGGCCCGGAGGCCCCTTACCCTAGGAACTGATGCGCTCGCTCAGAAGCTGTAGCGCGCACCCACGGTGAGCACGTCCGGCTTGGCGCCGAAGTCTTTCGACTTGCCATAGCGCTCGTACTCGGCCGTCAGGGCCACCTGCGGGTTGAGGTTGTACTGCACGCCCAGCGCACCGTAGGCGCCGGTGTCGTCGTCCTTCAGGTTGACCAGGGTGGTGCGCAGTTCACGCTGGCTGTGCTGGACGCCCAGCTTGCCGTAGACCGAGAACTGGTCGTTGATCGGCTTGGTAGCCTTGGCGGCCACGTAATAACCGTAACCTTTGGTATCGCCGCGGTTGGTGGCCGAGCTCACGTCGGCCTTGCGGAAGTCGGTGTAGCCGACTTCGGCCGCCCAGGTCTGGTCGAATTCGTAGCCGCCGAAGAGCTTGCCGGAAGCCTTCCAGCCGTCGCTGTCGAGGCCGCGCGAGTCTTCATGGTCCGCGCTGGCGACGCCGACGCCGACGTAGGCGCGCGGTTGGGTGGTGGTCTGTGCCTGGGCTGCCGAGATGGCGGCGGTGGTGGCGAGCAGTGCAACGATGAGCTTTTTCATACTGTTTCCTCTTTCATTGTTTGACTGGTTCGCAATACCCGAAGTGGATCGCGATGTGGCCAAGATAGCACTGCAGCTCGACCACGTCCGTGCCCATTTCGTAAGAACTGTAATCAGTTGTAACTTAATGACCGGAAGTTCAGTAATTCGATGAAGAAATTTAAAAGAAGATAAGCTCAATTTAGACCACGAAGCGGAAAGTCAGGTTCACCCGCGCGCCCGTTGGCCTTGCCGTCTTATTTATCCCATGCAACCAGTTGTGCTGCAGGGAACCGCCCATCAGCAGCAGGCTGCCGTCGGTGAGATCGCACTTCAGGGTGCGCTTGCTGGCCTTGTGGCGCAGGATAAAGGTGCGGGTGGCGCCGAAGCTGAGCGAGGCGAT
Source organism: Massilia sp. (assembly GCA_031995805.1). Taxonomy (GTDB): domain Bacteria; phylum Pseudomonadota; class Gammaproteobacteria; order Burkholderiales; family Burkholderiaceae_D; genus Telluria. Next base: position 7,476 of record DAMAFT010000094.1, on the reverse strand, counting down.
GACGGGACGAGGTCCCAGCTCCGGCTCGTCGTCGGCATGCATGCCCATGCTGTCGGCGCCGTCGCGATAATAGTTCAGCAGCACGCTGTTGTAGCGGTGGCCGGTCGCCGCCTCGACGGCCGCGCGCAGGCGTTCCAGCAACGGCGTCATCGGCAGGGGTTCCAGGCGCAACCCGGAATAGGTATAGCTGGCCTCGCCGTACCAGGCCGACAGGCGCGGCTGCAGCCAGCGCTTGCCATACACGACGATGGTATCGGCGCGCCAGGGTGTCTCGGCAACCAGGCGCGCCAGTACCTCGGCATTGCTCATCGGCAGTGGTAACTGGACCAGCATGGCCAGTTCGCCATCCTCCACCGGGATGGGCACCAGTCCGGCGCCCTCGGAAAACAAATCCATGTCGACAAATTGTCCTAAGATGGGCGATTCCCATCGAACACGCATTCTCTCATGGATAAACGCCAGTTCCTGGGCGCCGCCGCACTCGCCGGCGCCTTCCCGCATGCCGCCGGGGCCACCGTCCCCGCGCAGCGCGGTCCCGCGCTGCTGACCGTCACCGGCGCCATCGGACGCGGCAACCGCGGGCCGCTCGACCCGGTGCTCGACCAGATGATGCACAAGCAGCAGTTAACGTTCGACAAGGCGTACGCCTTCGATTACGCCGAGCTGCTGCGGCTGGCGCCGCAGACGATCCGGCCGACGCTGGAATACGACGGCAAGCCGCACCTGCTGCGCGGGCCGCTGCTGACCGACGTGCTGGCGCGCGCCGGCGCCCGGCTGGACGACGGCACGCTGCTGGTCCTGCGCGCGGTGGACGGCTACAACGTCGAGCTGCCGCTGGCCCAGGCCGGCAAGCATCGCTTCATCGTCGCCACCCATGTCGACGGCCAGCCGATGCCGCTGGGCGGACTGGGACCGCTCTGGGCCGTCTACGACGCCGACCGGGTGCCGGACATGGCGAAGTTGCCGTTGCCGCAGCGCTTCGCCGCCTGCCCGTGGGCGCTGTACCACATCGACGTGCGCGCCCGCGGGTGAGGCAAGGTGGCGGTGCCGGCCGGCGTCAGGTGCCGGCGCCGCCGGCCACGCTGATCACCTCGCCGCTGATATAGCCGCCGTGCGGTCCGGCCAGGAAGCACACCAGCCCCGCCACTTCCTCGAGCGTGGCGATGCGGCGGATCGGATGCAGGTCCAGCAGGGCCGCCGGGACGCCGTCTCCCAGCACCTCGGTGGCCATGTCGGTCGGCATCACGCCCGGCTGGACGACGTTGGACGTGATGTTGCGTCCGCCGAGGTCGCGCGCGACGCCCTTGGCATAGCCGATCAGGGCGGCCTTGCTGCCCGCATAATCGGCCGCGCCGGCGAACGGCACCACGCTGCCGAGCAGGGAACCGATGAATACGATCCGCCCGCCGTCCGCCAGCACCGGCGCCGCCGCCCGCGTGGTCGCCACCGTACCCATCACGTTGACCTGCCACTGGCGGTCGAGATTGGCCGTGTCCAGTTGCGGATCGTCGACCGTCTTGCCCTGCACGGCGATCGCCGCATTGTTCACCAGGATGTCGAGCCGGCCGAAATGCGCCAGCACCTGGTCCACCAACGGCTTGGCCGCGGCCGTGTCGGCCTGGTCGCTGCGCACCGCCAGCGCCCGCACGCCCTTCGCCTTCAGCTTCTCGACCACGGCCTCGGCCTTCGCGGCGGACGCGACGTAGCTGATCGCCACGTCCGCGCCCTGGTCGGCGAGCGCCTCGGCCGTGGCGGCGCCCAGTCCGCGCGAGCCGCCGGTCACCAGGGCAACCTTGCCCTTCAATGCATTCGACATGACATTCCTTTCCAATACTTGAGCGATACAAGCGCAGCCAGCGGAACAGCGCGCCGCATTTACGTAACGAACGTTACGATAACGACGAGTATATAATTTGCCCCCATGCTGTCAAGCGTTTTTGTAACGATCATTATTTAAAAGGCCGGGTGAACCAATGGGCCGTCATCGCGAATTCGATGTGGAAAAAGCGCTCGACGCCATCGTGTGCGTGTTCTGGCGCAAAGGCTACGAAGGGGCGTCCTACGCCGACCTGACCGCGGCCGCCGGCGTGGAACGCCCGGCCCTGTATTCGGCATTCGGCAACAAGGAAGCGCTGTTCCGGCGCGCCCTGGCGCGCTATTACGAACGCTACCTCGACTACATCCCGCAGGCGCTGCAGCTGGCGACGGCGCGCGAGGTCGCCGCGCACATCCTGTACAGCGCGGTCGAGCTGAATACGCGGCATCCCGAGCATGCGGGATGCCTGGGCATCAATGGGGTGCTGGCGGGGTCGGACGAGGCGGAACCGGTGCGCCAGGCCCTGGTCGAAGCGCGCGCGGCCGGCGAGACGCAGTTGCGCGACCGGTTCGAACGGGCCAGGGTCGAGGGCGACCTGCTGCCGCAGGCCAGTCCCGAGGTACTGGCAATGTTCGTGATGGCGGTCCTGCACGGCATGGCGGTGCAGGCCAAGGCCGGCTTCGGCCGCGACAAGCTGGAAGCCGTCGTCGCGCAGGCGCTGTCGGCATGGCCGGACGGGCGTTCGGCGGACGTGGCCGCAAAGGAAGGGGATAGGGTGTGAATCACCAGCCCGTCGTCCCCGCGACGGCGGGGACGACGGGCATGATCAGGCGTACGCTTCCGCCAGGCTCATCACGCGCGGCGTGACCTTGATGCCATAGTTGCCGAACAGCGTATCGATCGCGCTCAGGTTGTTCGTGCATTCCTCGGATTTCCAGCCATTGAACAGGTCGGTACCATCCTTCTGGAAATGCAGGTCGAGCACCTTGCCTTTGTCCTTGTGGACATAACTCTGCTGAAAAGTATTCTGGAAACCCAGTTCGGCCAGCGCGGTCAGCACGGCATTCGGCGGGTTGTCCGGATCCGTCGCCAGGAAGATGCCGAACGTCTTGCCGGGAGGCTTGGCCGCCACGTCGACTTCATAGATGCCGGGCGCCTTGGTGACGCTGGTACTCTTCAGGAACAGCATGCCATCTCCTTTCCGGACCGGGCGGTCGATGAAGCCGCCCTGGTGGTTGTCGTGGGATATACAGACGGTTAGCTTATTGCACTACGGGAACTTTGTCGACGGATGGCCGAGATTTTTTTGCCTTACTGCAACGTCAACCCTGCATCAGCAGGCCGACGGCGCTGCCCGCGACCAGCGCGCCGCATGCCACCATCCCGATCACGAAGCCGGCCTCGCGCCTGGCCGGATCGCGGTAATACCCCAGCGCATACAGGATGCGGCCGCAGCACCACAGCAAGCCGCCGGCCGCGGCCCAGCCGTCGCCCAGGAAATGGCCGCACAGCCAGAGCGGCGCCAGCACCAGGGGCAATTGTTCCAGCGTGTTCGCCTGCACGCGCTGGGCGCTCTGGAACGGCAGTGGACCATCCATGGCCGGCGCCGGCACCTGGTATTTCATGCGCGCCCACCCGGCCATCACGCCAGTCCAGAAATAGACGCCGAGGATGGCCAGCGTGGTCCAGGCGGTTAGTTGCATTTGTTCGATCCTGTGAATGAAAGTGGATGATCAGGCGCGGCCCGCAGGCTTGCGCCGCGCCAGCGCCCAGGTGGCCGTGGCCAGCGCCGCGTACAGGTCGCCGGTCGGGGCATCCCAGGCGGCGACGGCGTCGTGCTGGCGCGCCACGGTGGCCGCGTCGCCGCGCGCGATCGGACCCGACAATGCCGTCTCCGGCCCCAGCCGCAGCACGTTGGCCAAGGTTTCGCCGGCCAGCGGCCGCGCCAGCTCGCGCGCCACCTCGGGCGGCACGCCGGCCGCCGCGTAGGCGCGCAGGGCGGCGTCCAGCACCGTCGTCAGGTAGTTCGAGGCGAACACCGAGGCCGCATGATAAACGGTCTTGGCGGCCGCCTCGATGCGCACCGGGCGCGCGCCGATCGCCTCGAACGCGGGCAGCAGCGCGTCCAGTGCGCCCTGCTCGCCTTCGACGCCGCAGAAGGTGCCGGCGAAGCTGGACGCCACCGTGGCGGGATCGGCGAAGCTGCGCACCGGATGCACGCTGGCGACCAGCGCGCCGGCGCCGCGCAGGGCCTCCAGTTCGCCGGACGCCTTGGCGCCGCTGCAGTGGAACACGACGGCGCCGCGCAACGGCGCCGACGCCGCCAGCGTGGCGGCCACGCCGGCGATGCGGTCGTCCGGCACGGCCAGCATCCACACGTCCGCCGCGCGCAGCGCGGCCGCACCGGCCAGCGCGCGGCCGGCCCCGATGAAGGCCACGGCTTCCTGCGCGCCGGCGGCGCTGCGCGTCAGCACGTCCTGCACGGCGAACGTGCCGGACGCCGCGAACAGGCGCCCGAGGACGCGGCCGACGTGGCCGGCGCCGACGATGTTGAGCGAGGGCGCCATCAGAAGCGCGAGCCGGGCTGCTGGAGGAACGCCAGCTCTTGTGGCGTCGATGCCCTGCCGAGGATGGCGTTGCGGTGCGGGAAGCGCCCGAAGCGCGCGATCACCTCGCGGTGGCGGCGCGCATAGTCGAGCGTCTGGTCGAAGCCGGGGTGGTCGGCCGCCAGCGCCGAGAACAGTGCCACCGCGCGCTCCTGCATGGCCGCATCCTCGGCATGCTCGAACGGCATGTAGGCGAAGGAGCGCTGCCACGGCGCCAGCGCCTTGTCGGCGCCGCCGTCGACCAGCTGGCGCGCGGCCGCCAGCGCCAGCGCGTCGCCAGCGAAGCTGCGCGGCGTGTCGCGCCAGGCGTTGCGGGTGAACTGGTCGAGCACGAGGATGCGCGCCAGCACGCCCTGCGGCCCTTCCTCGTCCCATTCGCGCAGGCCGCCGGCCAGCGCCGCGTCGATGGCGGCGCCGAAACGCGCGCGCACCTGCGCATCGAATTCGTCCTTCTTGACGAACCATTCGCGGCGCGGCTGGCCGTCGGTGGCGCTGCCCTGCGCGCCGAACCAGAAATCGAGTACGTCCTGTGCCGTCATGGTGTCCTTGTATCTTGTCGTTTCAGTTGCGTGCGTGCGACAGCTCGAACCCGTCCACGCCGTCCAGCGTCGCCAGCTCGCCCGCCAGCGCCGACAGCGGCGCCCCGGCGGCCCCGGCCAGCGCGACGAAGTGCCATTCCTGCACGTTGGCGCTGCTGCCGATGGTGAGCGAGGCGGCGGCGATCTCGTAGCCGCGTTCGCGCGCCGCGCGGCGCAGTTCGTCCTCGCTGGGCCGCACGCCGGGCTTGAAGCGCAGCGTCACCGCCACCGCGTGGTGCGAGGGCAGCTTGCTGACGGCGCGGTTCAGGTAGATCATGATCATGGTGGCGAAGAAGGCCAGGCCCATCGCCGCCATGTAGAAGCCGACACCGACCATGATCCCGATGACCGACGACGCCCAGATCGACGCCGCCGTCGTCAGGCCGCTGATGGTGAACCCCGAGCGCGTGATCACGCCGGCGCCGAGGAAGCCGATGCCCGTCACCACGCCCTGGATCACGCGGGTCGGATCGGGCAGCGCCACCGCCGCGCCATGCCCGCCGTACCAGAAGTGCGGGTAGCCCGAGACGATCACCAATGCGCACGAGGCCATGCACACCAGGCCGTAGGTGCGCATGCCGGCCGCGCGGCCATGGTAGGAGCGCTCGTAGCCGACCATCAGCCCGAGCGCCAGCGCGCCGACCAGGTTCAGCAGGATCAGGCCGTTCGTCGCCAGTTCCGCCGGCGACCAGTAGGCCGCGAACAGGTCGGCCCAGGCCGGCACCGGATCCTGCAAGGCGCCACGGCCCAGGCTCAAGGCGTCTTCCTGACCAGCTGCTTCTCGAACGCGATGTCGTTCTTGGTCATGCGTTTTTCCGGCTGCGGGCCGAGGCCGTCGACGAAGGCCACGAAATCATCCATCTCGAGCGGCGGGCACAGTGGCGGCGCGCCCGGCTTTTCCGACAGGAAGAAGTGGCCGGCGCCGGTGCGCGCCATCGAGTACGAGGTGATGCCGGTGCGGCGCTTGAGCCGCTCGACGGCGGCGCTGGCACGGGTGGAACGGGCGCCGGCCATCTCAGATCTCCCGCGTGCGCAGTTCGAGCCAGTCGCGCGCGGCGCCGTCCACCAGCGGCAGCAGGCGCGCGCGCACCTCGCGGTGGTAGGCGTTCAGCCATGCGACCTCGTCGCCGCGCATCAGCGCGATGTCGATGCAGCGCGTGTCGATCGGGCACAGCGTCAGCGTCTCGAAGCCGAGGAATTCGCCGAACTCCGTGCTTTCCTCGATGCGCGCCAGGACCAGGTTCTCGATGCGGATGCCCCAGTGGCCGGGACGATAGATGCCCGGCTCGTTCGAGGTGATCATGCCCGGCTCGATCGCCGTGTGCGGTTCCGGCAGCGCCGAAGGCGAGATCACCTGCGGGCCTTCGTGCACGTTGAGGAAGTAGCCCACGCCGTGGCCGGTGCCGTGGCCGTAGTCGATGCCGGCGGCCCAGATCGGGGCGCGCGCCAGCGCGTCCAGCATCGGCCCCCTGGTGCCGCGCGGGAAGCGCGCCACCGACAGGTTGATCATGCCTTTCAGTACCAGCGTGAAGTCGCGCTTGTGCGCGGCCGTGGGCGTGCCCACCGGGACCACGCGCGTGATGTCGGTGGTGCCGCCCAGGTACTGGCCGCCGGAGTCGATCAGCAGCAGGCCGTCGCCGTCGATGACGGCGTGGGCCTCGGGCGTGGCGCGGTAGTGCATGATCGCGCCGTTGGCGTTGAAGCCGGCGATGGTGCCGAAGCTGGGCGACACGAAGCCGGGACGACGGGCGCGCGCGGCCGTGATTTCGGTGTCGATGTCGACTTCGGTCAGCGGGGCGCGGCCGGCGTCCGCCAGCAGCGGCTCGAGCCAGGCGAAGAATGCGCACAGCGCGGCGCCGTCCTGTTCCATGGTGGCGCGCACGTGGTCGATCTCGGCGTCCAGCTTGCGCGACTTGGCGAAGGTGGTCGGATTGATCGCCTCGACGACGCGCACGGTGTCGGGCACGGCGGCGCGCATGCCGGCCGTGACGCGGCGCGGATCCAGCAGCAGGCTGCCCGGCGCCAGCGCGGCCAGCGCGGCGGCGGCCTGGTCGTAGGGAGCGACGCGCACGCCGTCCTGCGCCAGGCGCGCGCGCAAGTCGGCGTCGATCTTGCCGTCGGCGACGAACAAGGTGGCGCTCTCCGGCTCGACCAGGGCGTGGGCCACGAACACCGGGTTGTAGCTGACGTCGGCGCCGCGCAGGTTGAACAGGTAGGCGATGTCGTCCAGCGTGGAAATGAAGTGGCGTTCGGCGCCCAGCTTGTCCAGCGCCGCGCGGGTGGCGCGCAGCTTGTCGGCGCGGGTGGCGACGGCGTGCGGCGGCAGGTGTTCGAACACGGCGTCCGCCGGCAGGCCCGGACGGTCGCTCCAGAAGTCGTCGAGCAGGTCGAGGTCGGTGCGGAGAATGACGCCGCGCGCCTTCAGCGCGTCGCCCAGCAGGCGCGCCACCGCGAGGCCCAGCACGCGGGCGTCGAC
>DAMAFT010000093.1:0-10252 GCA_031995805.1 Massilia sp. | reverse complement strand
AGCGAGGCGCCGACCGGCAGGCGGTGGTGGCGGATCTTGCTGATCACGGGCGGCGCGACTTCCAGCATGCGCGACAGCGCGGCGTCGTTCTTCAGTTGCATCTTGCCCAGCAAGATATCCAGCAAGTGGTTGGGGTTGTAGCTTTCCTGTGATGACAGAGCATGATGTGCCATGATTTCCTCGTGAGTGGTTAAAATAGTTCTCTTACGAACTGTGTTAATGACTAGATTTCATCTACATAAGTTCCCGGTTTCGTTTCCAGGCGATTAAGCGGACTCGTCTGCTTAAACCGCCCGGCAGCGTCGCCGGACCGCGTGCGCTCCCTGGTCGAACCCCGATCGTCCTGCCGCCGCCCGGGCCAGCGCCCGATCCCGCCTGCAGTGTTCGTCGAAGCTCCACTTCCCTAGCTCACTTGTTTTTCGAACAAATTATCAAACTCGTATGCTCGTTCCGACATCGACTTGGGCACAGAATTCATTGGTCGAAATCAAGCTATCGCTGGGAAAGCTTGTCACATAGTCATTTCAGCACATGGTGACAGATTGTGGCGCACGCAAGAGTTTTTTTACGCTAAGTTTGCAATTGCTAACCAGCAGGAACTACCTGATTTACATAAGGAAATTAAATTTGATTCCTTTCTACAATGTTAAACATAACACCTAGAAAGATATTTTCAAGTAGACAGAATGTAACCAACCGTATCAAAAGTTAAGGTTCAGCAAATTGCCGTACCGCAAAGCAAAGTATGCGACATGTGCAGCACCGTGCGCCCGTGCGCGCGCCGCATTCGGGGCCGCCCGGGGATTTACGGTAAACTGGCCGTCCACTGTTGCAGCACCAGCCCCTTAAAGCTTTCCATGCAGAAAAAAGTATTCATCAAGACCTTCGGCTGCCAAATGAACGAGTACGACTCGGACAAGATGGCGGACGTGCTGGGCGCCTCCGAAGGACTCGTGCGCACCGATACCCCCGACGACGCCGACGTCATCCTGTTCAATACCTGCTCGGTACGCGAGAAGGCCCAGGAAAAAGTGTTTTCCGACCTCGGCCGCCTGAAGGAACTCAAGCGCAGCAAGCCCGGCCTGGTGATCGGCGTGGGCGGCTGCGTGGCCTCGCAGGAGGGTGCGGCGATCGTCAAGCGCGCGCCCCACGTCGACGTCGTGTTCGGCCCGCAGACGCTGCACCGCCTGCCGCAGATGATCGAGATGCGGCGTCACACCGGCGCGGCCCAGGTCGACATCAGCTTCCCGGAAATCGAAAAGTTCGACCACCTGCCGCCGGCCAAGGTCGAGGGCCCGGTCGCCTACGTGTCGATCATGGAAGGCTGCAGCAAGTACTGCAGCTACTGCGTGGTGCCCTATACGCGCGGCGAGGAAGTGTCGCGCCGCTTCGAGGACGTGCTGACCGAGGTCGCCGGCCTCGCCTCCCAGGGCGTCAAGGAAATCATGCTGCTGGGGCAGAACGTGAACGCCTACCGCGGCGCCATGGCGAACGGCGACGTCGCGGATTTCGCGTTGCTGCTCGAATACGTGGCCGAGATCCCCGGCATCGAGCGCCTGCGCTTCGTCACCAGCCACCCGAAGGAATTCACCCAGCGCCTGATCGACGCCTACGCGAAGATCCCGCAGCTGGTGAACCACCTGTACCTGCCGGTGCAGCACGGTTCCGACCGCATCCTGCAGGCCATGAAGCGCGGCTACACGGGCCTGGAATACAAGTCGATCATCCGCCGCATCAAGGCGGTGCGCCCGGACATCGCCGTCTCCTCCGACTTCATCGTCGGCTTCCCGGGCGAGACCGACGCCGATTTCGAGGCGATGATGAAGCTGGTGGAAGACGTCGGCTTCGACAACAGCTTCAGCTTCATCTTCAGCAAGCGTCCCGGCACCCCGGCCGCCAACCTGCACGACGACACGCCGCACGCGGTCAAGCTGGCGCGCCTGCAGCGCCTGCAGGCCCTGATCGATGCGAATACCCGCAAGACCAGCGCCGCGATGGTCGGCACGGTGCAGCGCGTCCTGGTCGAAGGCCCGTCCAAGAGGGGCGAGGGCGAACTGCAGGGACGCAGCGAGAACAACCGCGTCGTCAACTTCTTCCCCGACGCTGCCGCCGATGCCGCCGCCGCGCTGGTCGGCCAGCTGGTCGACGTGCGCATCACCGAAAGCCTCGATTATTCCCTGCGCGGCGACCTGGTCGCCCGCCTCGACACGATTGCCAAAGCCAGTTGAAAACGCCCACCCAGCCTTCGTATTTCATGCCCGAGCCGCTCGACAACACGCGGCTCGCCCACCTGTGCGGTCCGCTCGATGAAAACCTGCGCCAGATCTCGTCCGCGCTCGACGTGACGATCTTCCGGCGCGGCGAGAAGTTCATCGTCGGCGGCGCCAACGCGGCGCGCGCGGTCGAGCTGCTCGAGCGCTTCTATGCCGTCGCCGACAAGGTCGTGCCGCTCGAGGAAGTCCAGCTGGCGCTGGTCGAGCAGCGTTCCGGCATCAAGCCCAAGGCGGCCGAGCCGCCCGCCGCCGGCAAGGCGCCGGGCGAGACGCTCAGCGAGGAAGAAGAGCGCGCCGCATCGGGCGCCGAAGACGACCCGGCCAACCTGGTCAGCCCGGCGCTCAAGACCCGCCGCCCCGACCTGCGCGGACGCACCCCGCACCAGATCCAGTACATGAAGGCGGTGCTGGAGCACGACATCAGCTTCGGCATCGGCCCGGCCGGCACCGGCAAGACCTACCTGGCGGTGGCCTGCGCCGTCGACGCGCTGGAACGCGACGCGGTCAAGCGCATCGTGCTCACGCGCCCGGCGGTGGAGGCGGGCGAGCGCCTGGGCTTCCTGCCGGGCGACTTCGCCCAGAAGGTCGATCCCTACCTGCGCCCGCTGTACGACGCGCTGTACGACCTGCTCGGCTTCGAGCGCACGCAAAAGCTGTTCGAGAAGGGCGCGATCGAGATCGCCCCGCTGGCCTTCATGCGCGGGCGCACCCTGAACCACGCCTTCGTGATCCTGGACGAAGCCCAGAACACGACGGTCGAGCAGATGAAGATGTTCCTGACCCGGATCGGCTTCGGCAGCAAGGCCGTGGTCACCGGCGACGTCACCCAGGTCGACCTGCACAAGACGCAGCGTAGCGGCCTGGTCGACGCGATGCAGGTGCTGAAGGACGTGCGCGGCATCGCCTTCACCCATTTCGCCAGCGCCGACGTGGTGCGCCACCCGATGGTGGCGCGCATCGTCGACGCCTACGAAAAAGCCGCCGCGATCCAGGAGATCGGCGATCTTTCCAAACCAGCGAACCCCCGCCATGCAAGAAAAAAACCATAAGCTCGACCTCGACGTCCAGTACGCCGACACCCGCCTCGAAGCCGAGATCACCCCCGCCATGATCGAGCGCTGGGTACGCGCCGCCCTGCTCGGCCCGGCCGAGCTGGCGATCCGCTTCGTCAACGCCGCCGAGGGCCAGCTTCTCAACCGCGACTACCGCGGCAAGGACTACGCCACCAACGTGCTGACCTTCGCCTACAACGAAGGCGCGCAGATCGCGGACGACGAGCCGACCCAGGCCGACATCGTGCTGTGCACCGACGTGCTGCAGCGCGAGGCCGCGGAGCAGAAGAAGACGGTCGAGGAACACGTGGCCCACCTGGTGGTGCACGGCGTGCTGCACGCCCAGGGTTTCGACCACGAGAGCGACGAGGAAGCCGAGGAAATGGAACAGCTCGAGCGCGACATCATGGAGGCGCTGGAGTATCCGGATCCGTACGCCGACAACGAATGAACCGCCACGTCATTCCCGCGCAGGCGGGAATGACGTTCACACCTTGCCCAGCTGCTCCCCGATCGGCAACCTGCGCACCCGCTTGCCCGTCGCCGCGAACACCGCATTGGCCAGCGCCGGCGCGATCCCCGCCGTGCCCGGCTCGCCGATCCCGCCCGGCTCGTCGCGGCTGTCCACCAGCACCACCTCCACGACCGGCGCCTCGCTCATGCGCATCACCCGGTAGTCGCCGAAGTTCGTCTGCTGTACCCGGCCCTTGTCCAGCGTGACCTGGCCCCACAGCGCCGCACTCAGGCCGAACACGATGCCGCCCTCCATCTGGGCGACGATGGTGTCCGGGTTGATCTGCTGGCCGCAATCGACCGCGCACACCACGCGGTGCACGCGCACGTCGCCGTCCGGCCCCACCGACACTTCCGCCACCTGCGCCATGTAGGTGCCGAAGGCGAACTGGGTCGAGACGCCGCGCCCCACCCTGCGCCCGGCGACCGGCGCCAGCGCCTTGCCCCAGCCGGCCCGGCGCGCGGCCAGGTCCAGTACCGCCAGCGTACGCGGCGACTTCTGCAGCAGGGCGCGGCGGAACGCCACCGGATCGGTCTTGCCCGCATGCGCCAGCTCGTCGATGAAGCTCTCGACCACGAACACGTTGTGCGTGGGCCCGACGCCGCGCCAGAACGCGGTGGCCAGGCCCGCCGGCTCGTGGCGCACGTATTCCACGCGCATGGCGGGCAGCGCGTACTGCAGGTCGGCCGCGCCCTCGACGGCATCCGGGTCGACGCCGTCCTTGACCAGCGGCGGCGCGAAGCGGGCCATGATCGAGGACCCGGTGACGCGGTGGAACCAGGCCGCCGGCATGCCCTTGTCGTCCAGCCGCGCCGACAGGCGGTCGAAGTAATACGGGCGGTACATATCGTGCTGGATGTCTTCCTCGCGGGTCCAGACGATCTTCAGCGGCCCCTTGTGCTGCCTGGCGAAGGCCACGGCCTGGATCACGTTGTCGACTTCCAGCCGGCGCCCGAAGCCGCCGCCGAGATAAAAATTGTGCACCTTGACCTGCTCGACCGGCAGGCCGGTGATTTTCGCGGCGGCGCCCTGCGCCAGCGCCGGCACCTGGGTGCCCACCCACAGGTCGCAGCCGTCCGCGCGCAGGTCGACCGTGCAGTTCATCGGCTCCATGGTCGCATGGGCCAGGAACGGCAGTTCGTAGACGGCGTCGATACGGCGCCCGCCCTGGCCGTCCAGGACCTTCAAGGCATCGCCCGTGTCCCTGGCGACGGCGCCCGTGCCCTGCGACGCCTTGTCCATGTCGGCGCGGATCGAGGCCGAGCTGACATTCGCGTTGGCGCCGTCGTCGAAGCGCGGCGCGGCGGCGGCCAGGCCCTGCTTCGCCGTCCAGAAGTTGTCGGCGACGACGGCGACGGCGCCCTCGATGCGCAGCACCTGGCGCACGCCCTTCACCGCCAGCGCCTTCTGCTCGTCCACGAACGCCAGCTTGCCGCCCATGACCGGCGACGCCGCCACCGCCGCGATCCCCATGCCCGGCAGGCGCGCATCGATGCCGAACAGCGCCGAGCCGTCGACCTTGGCCGGGCTGTCCAGGCGCTTGACGGGCTTGCCGACCAGCGCGAAGTCGGCGGCGTCCTTCAGCTTGACGGTCGCCGGGAAGGCCAGCTTCGAGGCCGCGTCGACGACCTGGCCGAAGTGCATGCTGCGGTTCGAGCCCGCGTGGCGGATGGTGCCGGCCACCACCTGCAACTCCGCGACGGGCACTTTCCATTCGTCGGCGGCGGCCTGCACCAGTACCGTGCGCACCTTGGCGCCGGCCTCGCGCAGCGGCTTCCAGGCCGCGCGCACCGAGGTCGAGCCGCCCGTCACCTGGCCGCCCAGCAGCGGATCGGCATACAAGGTGTTGTCGGCCGGCGCCTGCTCCAGCTTCACCTTGGCCAGGTCGGCGCCCAGTTCCTCGGCCAGCAGCATCGGCATCGAGGTGAACGTGCCCTGCCCCATCTCGACCTTGTGCACGACCAGCGTGACGATGCCCTCGCGGTCGATGCGGATGAAGGCGTCGTGCGCCAGGCCCGGCGGCCGGTTCGACATCGACGTGGCGGCCTGGCCCACGGCGGTCTCGGACGGCGGCTCCTTGCGGTCGCCCTCCGGCTTCTTGCCGCAGCCGAACAGCGAGAAGCCGAACAGCAGGCCGCCGCCGGCGCCGGCGGCGCCCTTCAGCAGGCGGCGGCGCCCTTGCGACGTGATTGCCGGGCTGGCCCTGGACGTCGCTTGCTTGGTGTTTTGATTCATGTGGATTTCCATCCTCGTGTTAACGTCTCAGGCGCCTTGCAAACCGTAGCGCGCATCGCAGGCCCGAAATGCAACGCGCAGCAGGTTTGCGAGGCGCCACTCAGGCCGCAGCGATCTTGATCGCGTGGCGGATCCTGCCGTAGGTGCCGCAGCGGCAGATATTGCCCGACATGGCATCGTCGATGTCGGCGTCGGACGGCTTCGGCGTCGCCCGCAGCAACGCCGTGGCGGCCATGATCTGGCCGGACTGGCAGTAGCCGCACTGGACCACGTCGAGCTGGCGCCACGCCTGCTGCACCCTGGCGCCGACCGGGTCGGTACCGACGGCCTCGATGGTGACGATCTTCTTGCCGGCCGCGGCGGACACCGGCGTCACGCAGGCGCGGATCGCCTGGCCGTCCAGGTGCACGGTGCAGGCGCCGCACAGGGCGACGCCGCAGCCGAACTTGGTGCCGGTCAGTCCCATCGTGTCGCGCAGCGCCCACAGCAGGGGCATGTCGTCGGGGACGTCGAGGTTGGTGGTGGTGCCGTTGATGTGCAGCGCGGGCATGGAAGCCTCCTTTCCTGGTCGAATCATCAATATAGGACGAAGATTGCGCCAGATGGCGCACATATCGCAGTCCCGTGTCGACCGCGCGCAACGCCACGCCGGCTGCATAAAAAACAGGCACGAACGGTTTTGGTGTATCCTATGCCGATCGCAACAACGGCTTCATGCCAACTATGCCCGAGCACCCTGCTGACGTCCGCACGGACGCCAAACCTCACCGGTCGCTGTTCGAACGACTGACCGCGCTGATCTCCCCCGAGCCCGAAAACCGCGCCGAGCTCCTCGAAGTGCTGCACGACGCCCACGCCCGCAACCTCATCGATGCCGACGCCCTCTCCATGATCGAGGGCGTGTTCCAGGTATCCGACCTGTCGGTGCGCGACATCATGGTCCCGCGCTCGCAGATGGACGTGATCGACATCTCCAAGCCCATCGAGGAATGGCTGCCCATCGTGCTGGAAACGGCGCACTCGCGCTTCCCCGCCATCGAGGGCGAGCGCGACAAGGTCGTCGGCATCCTGCTGGCCAAGGACCTGCTGCGCTACTACGCCGAGGAATCCTTCGACATCCGCAAGATGCTGCGTCCGGCCATCTTCATTCCCGAATCGAAGCGCCTGAACGTGCTGCTGCGCGACTTCCGCGCCAACCACAACCACATGGCGATCGTCGTCGACGAATACAGCGGCGTGGCCGGCCTGATCACCATCGAGGACGTGCTGGAGCAGATCGTCGGCGACATCGAGGACGAGTACGACTTCGACGAGGACGAGGACAACATCCTCTCGATCAAGGAAGGCCAGCTCGGCCCGCGCTGGCGCGTCAAGGCGCTCACCGAGATCGAGCAGTTCAACGAGGAACTCGGCGTCGACCTGCCGGACGACGATGCCGACACCATCGGCGGCCTGGTGGCCAGCCACCTGGGCCGCATGCCGCACAAGGGCGAGGTGTTCGACCTCGACAACCTGCGCTTCGAGGTGCTGCGCGCCGACGCGCGCCAGATCCACGTGCTGCTGGTGGAAAAGCTGCCGCCGCCGGCGGACGAGGATCACGACTAAAATACGAGCGCCCCGACCGGGGCGCTTTTCACATCACGACCAGGAACACGCTTGATTTTCCGCCGCCGCACCCGCTCCCCCGCCGTCGCGCCCGATCCCGCCCTGCGCGGCACCCGCCCAGGCTATCCCGCCCTGCTGCTGGCGCTGCTTGCCGGCGCCTCCAGCCTGTTCTCGTTCGACCCCTTCGGCTGGTGGCCCCTGCAGTTCCCGGCGCTGGCCTGGCTGTTCTACCAGGTCGGCATGGGCAGTTCGGTGCGTCGCGCCGGCCTGCTCGGCTGGGCGTTCGGCTTCGGCTGGTCGGTGGCCGGCATGCACTGGCTGTACATCGCCCTGAACCGCTTCGGCCACCTGCCGGCGGTGCTGTCGGCGCTCGCGATCTGCCTGCTGGGCCTGTACATGGGCCTGTTCGGCGCCGGCGCCGCCGCCGCCGCGGCCTGGCTGCGCAAGCGCTGGGCGCTGCCGGTGCCGGCCTTCCTGCTGCTGGTGTTCCCGACCTGCTGGGGCGTGTCCGAATGGATGCGCGGCTGGGTGTTCACCGGCTTTCCCTGGGCCGCGTCCGGCTATGCCCACAATGCGGCGCCGCTGGGCGGCTTCGCGCCGGTCATCGGCGTGTACGGCATCGGCGTGCTGGCGGCCGTGTGCGCCGCCTGCCTGGTGATGCTGACCCAGCGCCAGCGCATGCAGGCGCTGGCGCTGTTCGGCGTGCTGATGGCGGCCGGCGGCCTGCTGCGCCAGGTCGAATGGACCCATGCGTCGGGCCGGCCGATCACGGTGCGCCTGCTGCAGGGCGACGTCGCGCAGGACGAGAAATTCGACGCGGCCCACCTGATCGACATCCTGGTGCGCTACCGCGACATGATGACGGCGGCCCCGGCCGACCTGACGGCGGCCCCGGAGACGGCGATCCCGGTCCTGCCGCGCTACCTGCCGCCCGGCTACCTGGACATCTTCAAGGACTACGCGGCGCGCACCGGCACCACCTTCATGTTCGGCATCCCGCTGGGCGAGGGCGACGGCGACTACGCCAACAGCGTGACCGGGGTCGGGCCGGGCGGGCAATCCTACCGCTTCGACAAGCACCACCTGGTGCCGTTCGGCGAATTCGTGCCGCCGGGCTTCCGCTGGTTCACCGACATGATGCAGATCCCGCTGGGCGACATGACCCGCGGCGGCGCCGTGCAGGCCCCGTTCGCCGTCAAGGACCAGCTGGTGCTGCCGAACGTCTGCTACGAGGACGTGTTCGGCGAGGAGATCGCCCGCAACCTGCGCGAGGCGCCGCGTCCGGCCACGCTGCTGCTGAACGTGTCCAACCTCGCCTGGTACGGCGAGTCGGTGGCGATCCCGCAGCACCTGCAGATCTCGCGCATGCGCGCGCTGGAGACGGGCCGCCCGATGCTGCGCTCGACGAACAACGGCGCCACCGCCGTCATCGACGGCCGCGGCAACGTCGTGCAGCAGATCCCGTTCTACCAGCGCGGCGTGCTGGCGGCGACCGTGCAGGGCATGGCGGGCGATACGCCGTATATCCGCGTCGGCAACCTGGGCTTCCTGGGCCTCGGGCTGCTGGCCCTGGCCGGCGCCTGGCTGGCGGGACGCGCGCGCCGCGCGCAAAAATCCGCGTGAACCCTTCTCTTTCCCGGTATTACTTAGTAAAGTCTGCCAGGGAAACCCTATCGATGTGCCGGCCCTGGGAGATTCGTTTCGGATTCGTTTCGAACAGGCCGGCAAAACCCGCTAAAATTGGTGTTTTAGCAAACTCACCGTGTTCGCGCCCCGTGCGCGCGAAGCCAACAAGATGCTCACATTCCAACAAATCATCCTGACTCTGCAAACCTACTGGGACAAGCAGGGTTGCGCCCTGCTCCAGCCGTACGACATGGAAGTCGGCGCGGGCACCTTCCACACCGGCACCTTCCTGCGCGCGATCGGCCCCGAACCCTGGCGCGCCGCCTACGTGCAGCCGTCGCGCCGCCCGAAGGATGGCCGCTACGGCGAGAACCCGAACCGCCTGCAGCACTATTACCAGTACCAGGTGGTGCTCAAGCCCGCGCCGGAAAACATCCTCGACCTGTACCTGGGTTCGCTGGAAGCGCTGGGCCTGGACCTGAAGAAGAACGACGTGCGCTTCGTCGAGGACGACTGGGAAAGCCCGACGCTGGGCGCCTGGGGCCTGGGCTGGGAAGTCTGGCTGAACGGCATGGAGGTGACGCAGTTCACCTACTTCCAGCAGGTCGGCGGCCTCGATTGCAAGCCGGTGCTGGGCGAGATCACCTACGGCATCGAGCGCCTGGCCATGTACCTGCAGGGCGTGGAAAACGTCTACGACCTGGTGTGGACCGAGTGGGAAGAGAATGGCGCGGCCGGCGCTCCGGTCAAGAAAAGCCTTTCGTACGGCGACGTGTTCCACCAGAACGAGGTCGAGCAGTCGACCTACAACTTCGAGCATTCGAACACGGAACTGCTGTTCCAGGCCTTCAACAACCACGAGAGCGAAGCCAAGCGCCTGATCGAACTGGCGCTGACCCTGCCGGCCTACGAGCAGATCATGAAGGCCTCGCACAGCTTCAACCTGC
>DAMAFT010000092.1:0-10260 GCA_031995805.1 Massilia sp. | reverse complement strand
GGCCGGCAGGCGCGCCTGCCACAGCAGTTCGCCGCTGCGTTCGTCGTAGGCGCGCAGGTAGTCGTCGGCGGTCGCGCCCATGAACACCAGGCCGCCCCTGGTGACGATGTTCCCGCCGATGTTGAAGATGCCGGTCTTCAGGGGCAGGTTGAAGTGGGTGCCGAACGGGCCCGTGTCGCGCGTGGTGCCGACCGGATGCTGCCAGACGATGGCGCGCGACGTGAGGTCGATGGCGCTCAGCGTGCCCCAGGGCGGCGCGTTGCACGGCACGCCGAGCGGGTTCAGCCAGGGGTGCACGCTGCCGACGTAGGGGGTGCCGTACTGCGGCGAATACGGCGCCGTCGTCAGCGGCTGCTCGCCCCGGCCGTTCCAGGGCTTGACGTCTCCTTTCTGCTCGATCTTGCGGCGCGGGATCAGCTGGACCACGAACGGGATGTAGTTGGCGTTGGCGAACACCACCTTGCGGTCGGGATCGACCGATGCGCCCATCCAGTCGATCACGCCATCGAATGCCGGGTAGACGATGGTCTTCTTCAGCCCCGGCGGCGTGAACTGGCCGCGGTAGTTGAAGGACTTGAACTGGATGCGGCAGATCAGCTGGTCGAACGGGGTCGCGCCCCACAGCCGGCTTTCCTGCAGGTCGGCCGGCGTCAGCGAGGGCAGGCCGGTGGAGAAGGGCTGGGTCTTGCTGACGAAGTCGCCGGGTGCGGCGCCCTGCGGCACCGGCTTTTCCTCGACCTTGGCCAGCGGCGCGCCGGTGCGGCGGTCGAGCATGAAGAATTCGCCGCGCTTGGTGGTCTGTACCAGTGCCGGCACCAGCTTGCCCGGTTGCGCCGGGTCCGGCACGTCGACCAGCGAGGGGCCGATCGGCAGGTCCATGTCCCACAGGTCGTGGTGGGTGGTCTGGAAGTGCCAGCGTTCCTCGCCAGTGGCGATGTCGAGGGCCACGATGGCGCTCGAATAGGTTTCGTCGAACGGCCGGCGGTGGCCGCCGAAGTAGTCCGGCGTGGCGTTCCCCATTGGCAGGTAGACCAGGTTCAGGTCGGGATCGGCCGTGTACACGCCCCAGGCGTTGGGGGTGCCGCGCGTCAGCACGTCGTTGGCGCCCGGCTTCCAGTTGTGCGGCGTATGGCCCACGTCCCAGGCCCAGACCAGGTCCCCGCTGAGCGGGTCGAAGCCGCGCACGGCGCCGGACGGTTCGTGCTCGGCCTGGTTGTCCCAGACCCAGCCGCCCAGGATCAGGCGGTCGTGCAGCACCAGCGGCGGCGAGGTCACGAAGTGGAAGCCCTTCTGCACGTGGCCCAGGTACTTGGCCAGCGAAATGAAGCCGTGTTCGCCGAAGTCTTCGCACGGCTTGCCCGTCTCGGCGTTCAGCGCCATCACGCGCGCATCGAGCACCGGGGCGATGATGCGCGCCGGGCAGTCGGTCCGGGTGCCGGCCGGCGCCTGGTAGTAGGCGACGCCGCGGCAGGCCAGGTAGACGTCGGCGTCGGTGTCGGCGTGCGGGTCGAACGTCCATTTCTTCTTGCCGGTCTTCGCATCGAATGCCACCACCCAGCTGTGGCCCGTGCACACGTACAGCGTGTCGCCGACCTTGGTGGGGGTGTCCTCGAAGTTGAATTCGTGGCCGGCGTCGGTGCCGCCGACGTCTTCTCCCTTGCGCATGGTGTCGCCGGTGCGGGCCTGCCAGGCCAGTTTGAGGTGCTTGACGTTGTCCGGCGTGATCTGCGCCAGCGGCGAATAGCGGTCGCCCTTGGCGCTGCGGCCGTAGAACTGCCAGTCGGCGTCGGGCACCGAGCGGTCGTGGGCGTCGGCCAGGTGGTCGGCGGGCGGCAACTGGCCGGCGATGCCGGGCGCGTGGAACAGCGAGGCGGCGCCGGCGCCGGCGGACAGCACGACGGCGGCCAGCAGCGGCGCGCGGATGGGGCCAGGCTTGCCGGCGCCATCCAGGCGCCGCGCCACCCAGGGCAGCAGCAGGTAGATGCCGACGAGGGTCGGGCCGAGCAGGCGCGGTTCCAGTTCCCAGCCGCGCAGGCCGACCTCGGCCAGCGCCCAGGCCACGGTGCCGGCCAGCACCAGCGCATACAGGTGCAGCGCCCAGCGCCGGCCGGCGGCCAGGCCGGCGCCGGTCAGCACGACGCCGATGCCGGCGACCAGGTAGTACCAGGAACCACCGAGGATGGCGAGATAGAGGCCGCCGGCGGCGAGGAACAGGCCGGCGAGCACGAACAGCGCGCCGGTGATGCGCGGCTTGCGCCCGACGGAAGGTGCGGGTGGTGCGGATGGATCGGACATGGTGGCTTTCCAGGGGCGACGCCGCCCCTTCGACAAGGACGATTGGTCTGCCGCGCACGCCTGCCGGTGTCCGCGGGCCGTTTCCGGATACGAACGATCCTTCGTAAATGAATTGTTCGTAAGCTAATGGTTTTATAGCACGAGTCGTTTTGGCGGCGTCACACGGTTGACTGTCCGCGCGCGCCATTCCCGTGCACGTGCCGTGCCTTGCCGGTGCGGCGGCGCCCTGCGGCAGGGCAGCGTCGCGGCCGGCCGAAATAACCATGGGAAACAGGATGCGCTTGCTGTATCGTGTGGCGTCGCCGGCAAGTATGTACCGGTCCGGTATCTCCCGGGCAGCGCCGCCCGCCCTTTGCATGGAATGGATAACGATGAACGAGTTGGTCACGACGTTGAACGGTTGGATCTGGAGTCCCGCGCTGATCGCCCTCTGCCTGGGCGTAGGCCTGTATTTTTCGGTGCGCTCGCGCTTCCTGCAGGTCCGCCACGTGCGCGAGATGACGCGCCTGATGATGGAAGGTAAAAGTTCGGAGCAGGGCGTCTCGTCGTTCCAGGCGCTGGCGATGACGCTGGCCGGCCGCGTCGGCACCGGCAACATCGCCGGCGTGGCGACGGCCATCACCTTCGGCGGCCCCGGCTCGATCTTCTGGATGTGGGCGGTGGCCTTCCTGGGCGCCAGCTCGGCGTTCGTGGAGTCGACGCTGGGCCAGGTCTACAAGGAACAGATCGGCAAGGAATACCGCGGGGGGCCCGCGTTCTACATCGAGAAGGGCCTGGGCATGAAGTGGTATGCCTGGACCTTCGCCATCGCCACCATCGTCGCCACCGGCGTGCTGCTGCCCGGCGTGCAGGCCAATTCGATCGCCGAGAGCCTGCGCACGGCCACCGGCATCGACGCCAACGTGACGGCGGCGCTGCTGGCGATCGCGCTCGGCTTCATCATCTTCGGCGGCGTCAAGCGCATCGCCCACTTCGCGGAGATCGTGGTGCCGTTCATGGCGCTGGCCTACATCATCGTGGCCTGCGTGATCGTGTTCATGCACATCGAGAAGCTGCCCGGCGTGCTGCACCTGATCTTCAGCTCGGCCTTCGGCGCCGACGCGGCCTTCGGCGCCATCCTCGGCATGGCGATCCAGTGGGGCGTCAAGCGCGGCGTGTATTCGAACGAGGCGGGCCAGGGCACCGGCCCGCACGCCTCCTCGGCCGCGGAGGTCAGCCACCCGGCCAAGCAGGGCCTGGTACAGGGATTCTCGGTGTATATCGATACCCTGTTCGTCTGCTCGGCAACGGCCTTCATGCTCCTGATTACCGGGCAGTACAACGTGGAGCGCGCCGACGGCACGCCGATCTACACGGGCGTGCACGGCGTCGTCGCCGGTCCCGGCTACGTGCAGACCGCGCTGGAAAACGTGATGCCCGGCTTCGGCTCGCTGTTCGTCGCAATGGCGCTGCTGTTCTTCGCCTTCACGACGATTGTCGCCTACTACTACATCGCCGAGACCAACATCGCCTACATCAACCGCAAGGCGGATCGTCCGTGGATGAGCTTCGTGCTGAAGATCTGCATGATGGGTGCGACCGTGTACGGCGCCATCAAGACGGCGGACGTGGCATGGGCGCTGGGCGATATGGGCGTCGGCCTGATGGCGTGGCTGAACATCGTCGCCATCGTCCTGCTGCACAAGGTGGCGTTCACCTGCCTGCGCGACTACGAGGCGCAGAAGAAGGCCGGCAAGGACCCCGAGTTCGATCCGGCGGCGCTGGGCATCGCCAACGCCCATTACTGGGAACGGCGCGTAGCGGCGAGAGCCGCCGCCGCCCGGACGCCGGCGGAGCACGGGCAGTGAGCATGCAGCGGACATGAACCTGTCATCTTGAACGCCTATCATGGCCCGCCATGACGATTGGCGGGTGTTTTCCCGGGCAAGACGGTCGATCTGGAGCATTCGATACGGAAATATTTTCTGCGAAGCAGTAAAAATCTGTATTCTTGTGCAAGTTGACTAAACAAGCCCGGGAACACCTGACATGGACACTGGCGAGACATGAAAAGCGACACACCGTTGTATAAAAATCATGTACTGATGCTGTCGCAGAGTTTCTTCATCAAGGACAACCGGGCGGAACTCCAGCTGCACGCACACAAGTACGACTTCGACATCCGTTTCTTCCACGAAGGCCGCGCCTTCGTCGAGGCCGTCGAGGCGGACCGCGGCAACAGCCTGTTCGTGATCGACCTCGACGCGCTGCACAATATGCAGGCCGACCTTGGCGACGGGCGCCGCCTGATGATGCTGGGCGAACTGCTGCAGAGCCTGCCCGCCGACCACGATTACATCTACCTGCAGAGCGCGCGCCAGGGCGGCCGCTTCCTGCTGCAGCAGCGCCTGGTCGATTGCCATTGCATGGCCTACGCCGAGAAGCCGATCGCCAACGACGTGCTGGTCGACAAGCTGTTCAACCTGTTCGTGCAGAAGAAGCGCGGCGACCTGGTGCGCGCCGTGCTGCTGGGCGCGGCGCCGGGGTGGGACGAGGGCATGCTGCGCGACCGCCGTGTCGACGTGATGCACCACGCCGATGCGCTCACGCTGCACCTGCTGGTGAAGGAACAGCAGCCCGACGTGGTCCTGATCACGGATGCCGAATACGCCCGCACCGAAGGACTGGTGCAGGTCCTCAAGAAGAACATGGAAGCCGATCCGGTACGCGAGATCGTCCTGCTGCAGGGCGGCGACGATGCCGCGCTGGCACTGCGCGCGCTCGACAGCGGCTTCGACGCGATCCTGTCCGGCCGGGACGCCGGCCTGCTGGCGGCGCAACTGGTCAAGCGCGCCGACAAGATCCGCATCAACCGCGACCTGATCGGCAAGGACCGCGCCACCGGCCTCTTGAACAAGGTCGGCCTGCAGAAGAAGACGCAGGCGCTGATCAAGCAGGCCGCGCGCGAGGGCCGCCCGCTGGCCTACGGCGTGATCGACATCGACAAGTTCAAGACCATCAACGACACCTGGGGCCACAGCTTCGGCGATATCGTCATCAAGCGCCTGTCGCTGGTGCTGCAGGCGAACCTGGGCGAGGGCGACCTGCTGAGCCGTTTCGGCGGCGAGGAATTCGTGCTGGTGCTGCGCGACTGCGCTCCGGAAGAGGGCTGGCGCCGCATCGACGCCCTGCGCCAGGCCTTCGGCGCCATCCCGTTCGAAGTGCGTCCGGGCGAAGTGCGCCATTTCTCGTTCAGCGCCGGCGTCGCCTCGTATCCGGAACAGCGCAGCGAGAACGAACTGTTCCTGCGCGCCGACGCCATGCTGTACAAGGCCAAGCAGGAAGGGCGCAACCAGGTCTGCGCCGGGGCGGTGGTGCAGCGCAGGGTGGCGGGCTGACGCCGACCGGTTCGCGACGTCGCCGGCGGCTGCCCTACGGCGTCACCGACGGCGCCCGCTTCAGGCAGCGCAGCGTGAACGTCGAACGGGTATGCTTCACGCCCGGCAGCTTGTACAGCTTCTGGCGCAGGAAGCGCTCGTAGCCCTCGGTGCCCGACACCGCCACCTTGATCAGGTAATCGTATTCTCCCGACAGCAGGTAGGCTTCCATCACTTCCGGCAGCTCGGCCAGCGCGTCCGAGAAGGCCTTGAAGATCTCGTCGTCGTGGCGGTCGACCGTCACCTCGATGATCACCGTGTCCGGCATGCCCAGCGCGCGCTGGTCCAGCAGCGCCGCATAGCCGTTGATGTAGCCGGCTTCCTCCAGCGTCTTGACGCGGTGCCAGCAGGGCGTCGGCGACAGGTGCACGGTTTCCGCCAGGCGCTGATTGCTGATGCGGCCGTCCCGGCCCAGCACGCGCAGGATGTGGCGGTCGATCTCGTCCAGCTGTCCGTCTTTCATGTCAACACTTCCATCTTCGGTTTTTCTAGGGCGTAGAGAATTCTTTCTCATTTTAGCCTAGTGGAAGTGAATCCTTCAAAAAACAGCCGGAATATCGCTATCGAAGAAAAGCATATTCTGCGCTGCATCATTTAAGATCGTTGCTCGCTGATCAAGCGTACCCATGCCGGCGCCGTCATTCCCCAACCGGGAGGACCGGCGTCCGGGATTGCCGCATTCTTGAAGGAGATCTCGTGTCGCAAGCAGTTTCTCAGGCCGGCGCAGGCTACCGGGGCAGCGCCCTCGGCGCCGAGCTGCCGCTGATGATGGTCACGCCCGCGCTGTTCGCCGCCAACCTCGTGGTCGCCCGCTGGGCCCAGGGCGCCGACGTCCCGCCGGTGTTCCTAGCCTTCGGGCGCTGGGCGCTGGCCTTCCTGATCCTGCTGCCGACCGTCGGCCCGCGCCTGTGGGCGCTGCGCGCCACCCTGAAGGCCAACTGGCAGCGCCTGCTGCTGCTGGCCGGCCTGGGCATGGGCGTGGCCGTGGCGCCGCAATACGTGGGCGCGCGCCACACCGGCGCCGCCAACGTGGCGATCATCTTCGCCGCCTGCCCGGCGCTGGTCACGATGATCGAGACGCTGGTGTGGAAAGCCCCGCTGTCGCGGCGCCAGGCCGGCGGCATGTTCCTGGCGATCGTGGGCGTGCTGGTGGTGCTGTCGAAGGGCGACGTCACCGCGCTGGGCCAGCTGCAGTTCGGCGCCGGCGACCTGTGGGTCGTGCTGGCCGCCGCCGGCTGGGCGCTGTACACCGTCTTCAACAAGCGCCTGCCGCTGCCGCCGCTGCCGAGCACGGTCAAGCTGGCCGCGCTGATCCTGGGCGGCGCGCTGGTGCTGGCGCCGTTCGCCGCGCTGGAAGCCGCGCAGGGCGCCGTGCCCGATTTCGGCGACACCCGCGTCTACGTGGCGCTGGCCTTCCTGGCCGTGGTGCCGAGCCTGGGCGCCTACTTCTGCTTCGACCGCCTGGTGGCGCTGGCCGGCCCCGCGCGCGCCAGCATGGCGCTGTACCTGATCCCGCTGTACGCCACGCTGGCCGCCTGGCCGCTGCTGAAGGAAGCGCCGCACCTGTACCACGTGGCCGGCTTCGGCATCATCCTCGGCGGCGTGCTGCTGTCGAGCATGCGCCGGCGCTGAGCGCGCGGCGCAGGCGCCGAACGACAACGGGCACCCGCGGGTGCCCGTTGTCGTTGCCGCTTCCACCTTGCGGCCCATCGGTGGAACAGGTCAGTGCGCGATCCCGGCGGCGTCCGGATCGGTCGACATCGAGTACGGCGCGTCGGCGGCTTGCGTGCCGCGCCGGCGGTTCGGCTGGGCCGACATGCGGAAGTCGATGCGCGCGCCCTGCAGCAACTCGGCGTGGCCGAGCCAGTTGCGCTCGACCGCCTTGCCGTTGACCTGCAGGGCCTCGACGTAGCGCTTGTCGTCGCCGCTGCCCGGCGCCCGGATCGTCACCGTGCGGCCGTTCTCGAGGTGCAGGCGCGCCTTGGGGAACAGCGGCGCGCCCAGCGCGTACTGGGTCGACGCCGGCGTGACCGGGTAGAAGCCCAGCGCCGAGAACACGTACCAGGCCGAGGTCTGGCCGTTGTCCTCGTCGCCGCAGTAGCCGTCCGGGGTGGCGCGGTACAGGCGGTTCATGACTTCGCGGGTCCAGTACTGGGCCTTCCACGGCGCGCCGGCATAGTCGTACAGGTAGATCATGTGCTGGATCGGCTGGTTGCCGTGCGCGTACTGGCCCATGCCGGCGATCTGCATCTCGCGGATCTCGTGGATCACGGCCTTGTAGTAGCTCTCGTCGAACACCGGCGGCAGGGTGAACACGGAATCGAGCTTGGCCACGAACTTCTCGCGCCCGCCCATCAGCCGTACCAGGCCCTCGACGTCGTGGAACACCGACCACGTGTAGTGCCAGCTGTTCCCCTCGGTGAAGGCGTCGCCCCACTTGAACGGGTTGAACGGCGACTGGAAGCTGCCGTCCTTGTTCTTGCCGCGCATCAGGCCCGTCTCCGGGTCGAACAGCTTGCGGTAGTTGAGGGCGCGGCGCGCGAACACGTCGGTCTCGGCCTTCGGCTTGCCGAGCGCCTTGCCCAGTTGCCAGATGGCGAAGTCGTCGTAGGCGTATTCGAGGGTGCGCGCGGCGCTCTCGTTGATGCCGGCGTCGTAGGGCACGTAGCCCAGCGTGTTGTAGTGCTCGACGCCGGCACGGCCCACCGCCTCGATCGGCCCGGCGTTGTTGGCGCCGTGGACCAGCGCCTGCCACAAGGTCTCGATGTCGGCGCTCTTCACGCCTTTCAGGTAGGCCTCCGACACCACCGAGGCGGAGTTATTCCCGATCATGACGTTGGCGTAGCCGGGACTGGACCACTCCGGCAGCCAGCCGCCTTCGCGGAAGTCGTTGGCCAGGCCTTCCTGCATCTCGCGGTTGATCGACGGGTAGAGCAGGTTCAGGAACGGGTACAGCGCGCGGAAGGTGTCCCAGAAACCGGTGCCGGCGAACATGCGGCCGGGCAGGGTCTTGCCGTTGTACGGGCTCCAGTGCACCGGCTGGCCGGCGGCGTCCAGCTCGTACAGCTTGTTCGGGAACTGCACCATGCGGTACAGGCTCGAGTAGAAGGTGCGCAGCTGGTCGATGCTGCCGCCGGCCACCTCGACCTTGCCCAGCACGTCGTTCCAGCGCGCGGCCGCCTTGGCGCGGGTGGCGTCGAAGTCGTCGGTGCCGACCTCGCGCGCCAGGTTGCGCTCCGCCTGTTCCAGGCTGATGAAGGACGAGGCGACGCGCATGCGCACCTGCTCGCCTGCCCGGGTCGCGAAGCCCACGATGGCGCCGGCGTGGTTCGCCTGCAGTTCGGCCAGCGCCGGGGCGGCGAGCTTGTCGCCGTCCCACAGCTCGGCCGAGCGGAACGGCTTGTCGAACTCGATCACGAACCAGTTGCGGAAGTTCGGCAGCGGCCCGCGCGCATAGCGGGTCGAGTAGCCGACGATCTTGCGCTGGCCCGGCAGCACCTTCACGTATGAACCCTTGTCGAAGGCGTCGACGACCACCCAGGCCTGGTCCGTCTTCGGGAAGGTGAAGCGGAACTGGGCGGCGCGCTCGGTCGGGGCGATCTCGGTCGTGACGTCGCTGTCGGCCAGGTAGACCTTGTAGTAGTCCGGGCGCGAGACTTCCGCCTTGTGCGAGAACCAGCTCGCGCGGGCATCCTGGCTGAAGCGTTTTTCGCCGGTGACCGGCATGACCGCGAACTGGCCGTAGTCGTTCATCCAGGGCGACGGCTGGTGCGTCTGCTTGAAGCCGCGGATCTTGTCGGCGTCGTAGGTATAGGTCCAGCCGTGGCCCATCTTGCCGGTCTGCGGCGTCCAGTAGTTCATGCCCCAGGGGACGCCGATGGCCGGGTAGGTGTTGCCGTTCGAGAGTTCCGGCTTGCTGGCCGTGCCCATCAGCGGATTGACGTAGTCGAGCGGCGCGGTCCGGGGTTCGCCAGCCGCGGCAGAACCGGTGCCGGCCGCCGCCAGCGCCAGTGTCAGGAAGAGGGCGCGCATCAGTAGGCCGTCTGCGTGTACGGACGGGCGGCGCGGTCGCGGCCCCAGTCCTTGTTCGGCGTCGCCTGCATGCGGAACACCAGTTCGCCGCCGGCCATGATGTCCTCGTGGCGCAGGAACGAACGCGCCAGCGGCTTGCCGTTGAGCATGACGGCGCCGACGTAGCCGTTGGCGTCCGACAGGTTCTCGGCGCGCACCGTGAAGCGCTTGCCGTTCGGGAGGTTCAGCGTGGCGCGCTCGACGAAGGGACGGCCGAGCACGTACTCGTTGGTGCCGGGCGCCACCGGATAGAAGCCCATCGCGGTGAACGCCAGCCAGGCCGAGGTCTGGCCCAGGTCGTCGTTGCCGGCCAGGCCGTCCGGCGCATCCTTGTACTGGCTGGCGACGATCTGCTGCAGGCGGCCCTGGGTCTTCCACGGCGCGCCGGCATAGTTGTACAGGTAGGCGACGTGGTGCGACGGTTCGTTGCCGTGGGCGTAGTGGCCGATCAGGCCCGAGATGTCTTCCATGTGGGCGT
>DAMAFT010000091.1:0-10294 GCA_031995805.1 Massilia sp. | reverse complement strand
ACGGCAACAATCGCCTGCCGGACGGGCCGCAGAACTTCAAGATGGTGGCGTGGGACGACGTGGCGCGGGCGCTGGGGCTGGAAGACCGGCCCGATTGACGCTGCACGACCGGCCTGTATGGACGCGCACGGCACGCCGCGCCGTGCGCGCGCCTGCGCTACCATGGAGGCGAGATCGTTCCCGTCCGCCGCCATGCTGCAACTCGAAACCATCGTCCGCCGTCCCGCCACGCCCCGCCCCAACGCCCCGCGCCTGCTGCTCGTGCACGGCATCTGCGTCGGCGCGTGGGTGTGGGAAGAACACTTCATGCCCTACCTCGCCGACGCCGGCTTCGAGGTCCACGCGCTCAGCCTGCGCGGCCACGGCAACAGCGCCGGCGCCGAACGCCTGGACGACTGGCGCCTGGGCGACTACACCGAGGACCTGCGCCGCACCGTCGCGCAACTGAACGGCAGCGGCGACGCGCCGCTGGTGGTGGTCGGCCATTCGCTCGGCGGCGCCGTCGTGCAGGACTGGCTGCGCGGCGGCGGCCATGCGGCGGGCGCCGCGCTGCTGGCGTCGGTGCCGCCCTGGGGCCTGGCCTATTCGGCCTGGCAGATGTGGCTCGATTCGCCCGACCTGTTCCGGCAGGTCGCGCGCCTGGGCCTGGGCGAGAGCCGCATGCCCGATCCGGCCGTCATGCGCCGCCACCTGTTTTCCGACGACCTGCCGGACGCCGAGTACGCGCGCTTCGCCGCGCGCGTGCAGGGCGAGTCGCGCCACGTCGGCGTCGAGCTGCAGGGCTGGCGCCCGTTCGCGCCGATGCCGTGGCAGGCGCCCCCGATGTTCGTGCTGGGCGGCCGCGACGACCGCTTCATCCGCGCCGACGCCGTCCAGGGCACGGCCACCTACTACGGCGTGGCGCCGGTGCTGGTGCCGCGCCTGGCGCACGCGCTGATGCTCGATCCGCGCTGGGAAGACGCGGCGCGGCCGCTGCGCGACTGGCTGCTGCGCATGTGCGAATGATGGCCGGCCGAGCGCGGCCGGCCCGCTTCAGACCAGCCCGGTGAGGTAGTACACGCCGATCACGAAGAACACGGCCGCCGTCTTGATGACGGTGACGGCGAAGATCTCGCGGTAGGATTCGCGGTGCGTCAGCCCCGTCACCGCCAGCAGCGTGATCACCGCGCCGTTGTGCGGCAGCGTGTCCATGCCGCCGCTGGCCATGGCCACCACACGGTGCAGCACCTCGAGCGGGATGTGCGCGGCCTCGGCGCCGCGGATGAACAGGTCGGACATGGCCGCCAGCGCGATGCTCATGCCGCCCGAGGCCGAACCGGTGATGCCGGCGAGCGAACTCACCGACACGGCCGCGTTGACCAGCGGGTCCGGGATGCGCTTGAGCGCGTCGCCCACGACGATGAAGCCGGGCAGCGCCGCGATCACGCCGCCGAAGCCGTATTCGGACGCCGTGTTCATGGCCGCCAGCAGCGCGCCGCCGACGGCCGCCCTGGAGCCGTCGGCGAAGCGCGCGCCCACGCGCCGGAACGCAGTGGCGACCGTCAGCAGGATCCCCAGCAGCAGCGCGGCCTCGACCGACCAGATCGCGACCACGGTCTTGATGGTGGCCGTCACCGGCGCATGCACGCCCGGCAGGATCGCGGGCGCCACCATGTAGCTGTCGCCGTACCAGGCCGGGATCATGCGCGTGAAGGCGAAGTTGGCGACGCCGACCAGCACCAGCGGCAGGATCGCCAGCGCCGGGTGCGGCAGCGCCACGGCCTCGGCGCGTTCCGGCTCGTTGACCAGCGAACTGCCGTAGCCCTCCCCCTTCGCCATGGCGGCGCGGCGGCGCCACTCCAGGTAGGCCAGGCCGACGGCGATGATGAACAGCGAGCCAAGCGTGCCCAGCACCGGCGCGGCCCAGGACGTGGTCTTGAAGAAGGTGGTCGGGATGATGTTCTGGATCTGCGGGGTGCCGGGCAGCGAATCCATCGTGAACGAAAACGCGCCGAGGGCGATCGCGCCGGGCATCAGGCGCTTCGGGATGTTGCTCTGCCGGTAGAGCTCGGCCGCGAACGGATACACGGCGAACACCACCACGAACAGCGATACGCCGCCGTAGGTCAGCAGCGCGCACACGGCGACGATCACGGCGTTCGCGCGCGCACGGCCGATGTAGCGGATGGCCGCGTGCACGATGGATTCGGAAAAGCCGGACAGCTCGATCACCTTGCCGAACACGGCCCCGAGCATGAACACCGGGAAGTACAGCTTGACGAAGCCGACCATCTTTTCCATGAAGATGCCGGAAAACACAGGCGCCACGGCGCCCGGGTCGGTGAGCAGCACCGCGCCGAGCGCGGCGATGGGTGCGAACAGGATGACGCTGTAGCCGCGGTAGGCGGCGAACATCAGGAACGCCAGGGCGGCGAGGACGATCAGGAATGACAAGCTGCCTCCGTAGATGTGGGTGCCGCCGCGAACTGTGACATGCCGTCTCCCCGATCCATGCGCGGCGGCGGCCCGGGAATGAAATTGCAAATAATAAAATTATTATGCAATGACCACGTTTACGGTAGTCGTAGAACTACTATTGCAACACTTGCCAGTGGCTTGCCAAAAAAGTCAGAGAAATTTCACGTATGACATGATTTTCTTCAGTACATGGTGGATATAATTGTTAAATTCCATCCACCGGGACAGGAGGTCACTTGTTCGTCGCAAGCGCCGCACACCTGTTGCTGCTGGTGCCGCTCGCACTGGCGATCGCCGTCGTGCTCGCGCGGCAGCAGCAGCGCATCGCCGCGCTGGAGCGCGAAACGCGGGGGATGCGGCGCGGCCTGCTGGACCTCGAAGCGCTGTTCGAGCAGGCGCCGCTCGGCATGGCGGTATTCGATGCCGAGGGCCGCTTCGTGCGCATCAACCACGTGCTGGCGGATATCAACGGCTTGCCCGTCGATGACCATATCGGCCGCTCGCTGCGCGACCTGGTGCCCGGCGTGGCCGACGTGTCGGAAGCGGCGTTCCGCCAGGCGATGGAAACCCGCAAGCCGGTGGTCGGCCTGGTGTTCGACGGCGCCACCGCGGCGCAGCCGGAACGCAGGCGCACCTGGCGCCTGGGCGTGTATCCGGTGCTCGGCCGCGGCCAGGAAGTGCTGGGCGTGGCGGTGGCGGTCGAGGACATCACCGAGCAGCAGGGCCTGGCCGCCGCCCTGCGCGAGAGCGAACGGCGCGAACGGCGCCGCGCCGCCGAACTGGATGGCGTGATGGACGCGGCGCCGGTCGCGCTCTTCATCGCCCACGACCGCGGCTGCCGGCAAGTGACGGTCAACGCCGCCGGCCGGCGCCTGCTGCGCCTGGCTCCGGGCGAAAGCCCTTCCCTGACCGGTCCCGGAATCCGTCCCTTCGACGTGTATGCCGGCGGCGAACCCGTCGCCCCGGACAGCCTGCCGCTGCGGCGCGCCGCCGCGACCGGCGCGGCAACCCGCGGCGCCGAACTGGCGATCCGCTTCGCCGACGGCCACGTGATGCGCGTCGCGATGGATGCCGTGCCGCTGCGCGACGGCGCCGGCCGCGTGCGCGGGGCGGCGGCGGCGTTCGTCGAACTCGATGAAAGGACCCGGAGAGATTGACGCCTGCCCCCCCCGGGTCCAGTGCGCCGGGTCCGCTGCGCCGGGACGGCGGCGTCAGCGCAGCAGCCCGGACGCCGCCGCCGGCGCGGCCGCGCGCGCATGGAAACCGGCGACCCAGCCGGCCAGCTCGTGCGCCGGCATCGGCCGGGCGATGCCGTAGCCCTGCGCCACGTCGCAGCCGTGCGCCGCCAGCCAGCGCCGCTCGGCTTCCGACTCGACGCCCTCGGCCACCACGACCAGGCCCAGCGCATGCGCCAGCATGATGGTCGATTCGACGATCGCCGCGTTGCGCGGGGAAGCGTCGATCGCCGTGACGAAGCTGCGGTCGAGCTTGAGCTCGTCGACCGGCAGCGTCTTCAGGTAGGCCAGCGACGCCTGGCCGACGCCATAGTCGTCGATCGACAGCTCGATGCCCAGCGCCGCCAGCTGGTCCAGGTGCGCCAGCGCCAGCGCCGGGTCGTCCATCAGCGCGCTCTCGGTGATCTCCAGGCACAGGCGGCTGGCCGGGACGCCGTGCCGTTCGAGCAGCGCGCGCACGTGGCCCGGCAGGCCCGGATCGAGCAGGTCGAGCGCCGACAGGTTGGCCGACACCGCGATCGCCAGGCCTTCCTCGCCCCAACGCGCGGCCTGGCGCACCGCGCTGTCCAGCACCCAGGGCGTGATCTCGCGGATGAAACCGGTCTGCTCGGCGAACGGGATGAAGCGTGCCGGCGCCACCATGCCGCGCTCCGGATGGCGCCAGCGCAGCAGCGCCTCGGCCGCGACGATCCTGCCGTCGGCCAGCGCCAGCTTGGGCTGGTAGTAGAGCGTGAATTCGCCGCTGGCCATCGCCGCGCGCATGTCGCCGATCAGGGACAACTGGCCGGGCTCCGGCTCGGCGCCGATCTCGGTGGCGAACGCCACGCCGGAATGGCGCCGCTTGGCGACGGCCAGCGCCAGCTCGGCGCGGCGCAGCAGCGTGCTGGCGTCCCGGCCGTCCTGCGGGTACAGCGCCACGCCGATGGCGCTGCCGATGTCCAGGCGCTGGCCGTCCAGCGTGATCGGGTCGCGCAGCGCGGCCAGGGCGGCGTCGACGAAGGCGTGCGCGGCCCCGGCGTCGGCGCCGGGCAGCAGGAAGGCGAACTGGTCGCCCCACAGTCGCGCCGCCATGCCGTCCTCCGGCACCAGGCCGCGCAGGCGCTGGCCCACCGCGCGCAGCAGGCGGTCGCCCACCGGGTGGCCGAGCGCGTTGTTGATGGTGGCGAAGCGGTCGAGGTTCAGCGCCGCCACCACCCCGCAGCCGTCCGGCGCCAGCGCCCCGAAGGCTTCCAGGAAGCGGGTGCGGTTCGGCAGGTCGGTGAGTGCGTCGACGTAGGCCAGGCGCCCGATGCGTTCCTCGCGGCTGGCGATCCCGTCGCGCATGCGCTCGAAGCTGGCCGACAGCCGGCCGATCTCGTCGGCCTGTTGCGGCGGCAGCGGGTGGCAATAGTCGCCCAGCGCGATGCGGCCGGCCGCGGCGGACAGCGCGTTGAGCGGCCTGACGATGCGCCGCGCCAGCATCGCGCTGCCCAGCGCGAACACGGCGACCGCCGCCGCCACCAGCGCCACCAGCCAGCGCTGCAACTGCAGCAGCGGCGCGCTGACCTGGGTCACCGCCAGTTGCAGTACGGCCTCCACCCCGCCGCCCAGCGGCACGCGCGCGCTCTGGTAGCGCGCGCCGTCGATCTCGACCACGTCGATCGCATCGGCCGCGCCGGCCAGCGCCCCGGCCACCGCGGCGGCATCCGCCCGGTCGCGCGACGACGCCAGCAGCGCCGGCGCGCCATCCGCGGCGCCGGTGCGCATCACGTGCACGTCGAGCCCGGTGATGTCGGCGACGTCGCGCGCCCAGCGGTCGTCGACGCCGAAGCCCAGCGCAACCCAGGCGATGCGGGTGGGCGCCTTGATCGGCACCAGCACGACCTGGTACAGCTGGCCGTTGCGCATCCGGCGAAAACCCGCGCTGCGGCCCTCCGCCTCGGCCTCGCGCAGCAGGTCGGGAAACGGGAACGGATCGCCGGGCGCGACCGCGCGCTGGGTCGAGGCGATCATCCGGCCGTCGGTGCCGGTCACCATCATGACCTGGGCGTGGATGCGCTGGCCGTGGTTGCCGATCACCGAGCGCACGGTCGGCTGGTCCTGGGTGGCGATCGCCTCGCGGAAGGCGAAGTCCGCCGCCAGCACGGTGGCCGCGGTGTCGAGCTGCTCGCGGTTCTGTTCGCGCAGGCGCGCGAACACCTTGGTGCCGACCTCCAGTTCGTGGCGCGCCTCGCTGGCGGCGATGCGCGCGCCGCTGCGTTGCACCAGCGCCAGCACCAGCGCCATGACCAGCACCAGCAGGCCGACGAAGACGATGACGATGCGGTGGCGCAGCGATCGGGCGCGCATGGCTAGTAGCTGTCGGCGGCGGTATCGGTATGCGGCTTCGGCTGGCGCGGCCGCGCATCCAGCGCCAGTTCCAGCCTGAGCGGCGCGCCGCCCACGGCGATCTCGCGCGGCGCGGCCAGCGCCTTCTGCAGCGGATGCCACAGGCGCAGGCGGTAGCGTCCCGGCGGGACGTCGCGCACGCCGGCGCGGCCGTCGGCGCCGGTCTTGCCGAAGTACGGCGTCTCGGCCACCAGCACGTACGCCTCCATCCAGTCGTGGATATTGCAGCCGATGACGACTTCTCCCGGCTTGTCGAACACGATCGGCTGCCCCGGCGTGCCGGCATACAGCTTGATCTCGAAGCGCTTCGGCGCCGAGAACGAATATACGTGGTGGCGCACGGTGTCGTTGTTGGGGAAGTCGACCGCCGTGCCGACCTGCACCACGCTGACCCAGGGCTGGAACTCGGCGCCGCGCTGCGCGATGGCCGCCTTGGCGCGGCCGCGCGCGGGCACCGGCGCCAGCGGCTCGACGAGTACGGCGACGTCCGCCAGCGGCTTGCCGCCCGCATCGCGCACCAGCACGTCGACGGCGCCGGCAACGGCCTGTCCCGCCACGGCCAGCAGGAGCGCCAGCGGCGCGGCGAAGCGATGGATCATTTGTCGATCTGCAGGGCCGGGGCGATCTGCCAGGTCTCGGTGGTCAGCGCGCCGTCACGGTAGGTCAGCACGTGCCAGACCTTGACCGGTACCTTGCCCTCGTACGCCACCTTCGCCTCGATCGACGCGCCGCGCGGGTTCGAGAACGCCACCGGCCTGCTGCCGTGCGCCGGCCGCGGCTTGCCGTCGTTGTTCGCGATGAACTTCTGCCACACGGTGCGGATCTGCTCCTTGCCGCGGTAGCGCCCGTCGAGCGTGCCGCCGACCCACTCCATATAGGCGTCGTCGGCATAGTCGCGCATCAGCGCCTCGAGGTCGCCGGCGGCGACGGCATCGAGGTGCGCCTTGGCCTTGGCTTCGTCCAGCGGCCCGGCGAATGCCGAACAGGACAAGAGCGCGAGGCACAGCACGAGGGAAGTTTTACGGAGCGTGGCGATCATTGCGCGTTTCCTTTCATTGGTGACTGCCGGTAACCGCCGTGGCGGCGAATGGCGCCTGGTTGAGCACGCAAATCAATTGAGAAAGATCATGATACACGGAAATATGAAAGCTCAAACTGCAACTTCATGCGTATGGTGTGAGCTGGAACAATATGATTTTTACAAGTCCGCGTCTGCGTTGGAGATATCCACATTTTCTGTGGAGAACTAAGCGAGCTGGCGTGAAAAAGCCAGCAACCATGCGGGTTTCGCCGGCGTGCCCTTCGTTTAGGCAGCACCCCATGGGGCCTTGTCGCTGTCGAAAAAACTGACACCGCACGCGGCACGCGCGGCGCCGCATTTGCAAACCCTTGATTCACAAAGATTCACAATTTGGCATGGATTTTGCTGGATCGCCGATGCCTTGCACGTCAACCCAACGGAGGGAATCTTGAAACAGCTTGTCAACGCCTTGATGGCGGCAACACTCGCACTATCGCTGAACGCCCACGCCACCGTCCTGGATTTCGAGGACGACCCGACACTCGAGACCGTGCCGGCCGTCTACGAGACCAACGGCATCCGGTTCACGGTCAATAACTGGGTGGAGGGCGCCGCCGCCATCCGCGACGGCAACGGCACGCGCACGGTGGCCTTCTGCGCCCGGGACAGCGCCGACTGCAATCCCGGCACGTCGCTGACGCTGACGCCGACCGCCACGTCGCTGTTCTCCCTGACGTCGCTCGATGCCGCCGGCCTCTTCGGCGACGGCATCCTGAACCTGGTGGGCCACCTCGGCGCCGGCGAGACCGTCAGCCGGACGCTCAACCTGCGCGACGGGGCGTTCGCGACGTATGCGCTGGACGGCCTGACCGGGCTGACGTCGCTGGACCTCTTCGTGACCAATGGATTCGGCGCGGAAATCGACAACCTTGTCTTCGCGGCCGTGGAGCCGGAGCCGCCCACCGGGGAGGTGCCGGAGCCGGCGACGTTGTCGTTGCTGGGGGCGGCATTGCTGGCGTTGGGGGTGGCGCGGCGGCGGGCGGGGCGCTGAAGGTCTTACCTGACTGGAAAGAGCGTATATGTCTCGATTTATTAGACAGGAGATTTTAGATTAGCGGCAAGAAGTTGAGTGCTGTCCTAATCCGAAGTGAGTAAAAAAGCAAAAAGCCAGCTGTATTAGCTGGCTTTTCCTTAATCAAATACCTGGATGTTCTTGGCGGAGAGAGGGGGATTCGAACCCCCGATAGGCTATGAACCTATACACGCTTTCCAGGCGTGCGACTTCAACCACTCATCCACCTCTCCTGATGGTCTTCGCATCTCTGCGAAGCCACCTATTATAGCAAGGATTCCCGGCAGTACAAGAGTCACAAGCGCACCTCATGCGGTAAGGAAGGCTGCCGCCCCGCGCGAAGCGCTTGCGCCGCCACAAGCCTTGCGTTTTTCTTGGCGTAGCACAGCACGGTAATGGTATTGTTGCCAAGATAGAACAATGCCAACGCCCGCACCGTGAAACGCCAATCCCTCTACGCCATCATCTTCGCCGTTGCCGCCGCCGGCGCCGCCAGCGGCACCTGGCTCGTCGCCCGCAAGCCGTCCGGCACCCCGCCCGCCCCGCCGCCGGCCGCCGCGGCCCAGCCCCTGGCCACGGCCGCCATCGCCGCCGACATGCGCCAGATGCTCGACGCCTACCGCAAGATGATCGTGCTGACGCTGGACGAGGAAGCGCTGGCCGCCGATGCGCGCGCCGAGGCGAACCGCGTCGGCCAGCAGATCTTCCACGAGAACCAGGAACGCATCGCCAAGGTCGACGCCACCCTCGCCGCCCTGCTCGCGAGCCAGGATCCGCTGCGCTTCGACCAGGTCGGCGGCCTGCTCGACTACGTCGAATCGAACGAGGGGCTGTACGACGCCGACCGCCTAGCGTTCCGCGAGACGCTGCAGGCGCTGCTCGAGCACGTGGCGCAACAGTCGGCGCTGCCGGCGATCAAGCTGCACAAGCGGATCTCGGAAGACCTCGATGCGCTGGCCGAGATCGAACGCACCTACGAGAAGGAGATCCGCGCCGTGTTCGGCCGCTACGAGTCGCGCTCGATCGTGCTCAAGCGCGAGAAATGGGACAGCTACGTCGCCCACCTGAAGACGCTGTACCAGCGCGAGCGCATCCTGAAGGACTACGGCGTCGTGCTGCCCTACCCCGCCGAGCCCGTGCCCGTCGATCCGGGCACCACCGACACGCCCAGCATGCCGGCCCCGACCACGCGCGAGGAAGCCGAGATCTTCGGCAAGTCGCTGCCCAAGAAGACCATCGTGCTGACCTTCGACGACGGTCCGCACCGCCGCTACAGCGAAGAGATCGCGGCCATCCTCAAGCAGTACGATGCGCCGGCCGTGTTCTTCAGCGTCGGCCGCAACCTCGGCACGCTCGACGCCAACGGCGCCGCGAAGCTGAATGCCGGCGCGGCCGTCAGCCGCAAGCTCAAGGCGCAGGGCTATGTGCTGGCCAACCACAGCTTCTCGCATGCGCAGTTGTCCAAGCGGTCCGGCGAAGGGTTGAAGTCGGAAATCCTCGATACCGACACGCTGCTCAAGGCCGTCGATCCGCAACGTTCCAGCCTGTTCCGCTTCCCGTACGGCGCGCGCAACAAGGAAGGCATGCAGTTACTGGAAAACGCGCACCTGAAGTCCGTGATGTGGAACATCGATTCGCTCGACTGGGCCGACCCGGTGCCGTCCTCGATCGCCGACCGCGTGCTGCGCGCCGTCGACAAGGAGCAGCGCGGCATCATCCTGTTCCACGACATCCACGAGCGTACCGTGAAGGCGCTGCCGGCGATCCTGGAGCGGCTGGCCGCCGAGGGCTACCAGTTCGCCGGCTGGGACGGCAGCGCCTTCAAGGCCGGCGCGGCGGCGTCCGCGCAGGCCTCGGCCCCGGTGGCGCGCGCGGCCGCCACCGGCTATGCGAATTCCTGGGCGATCCTGGTCGGC
This sequence comes from Massilia sp., assembly GCA_031995805.1. Lineage (GTDB taxonomy): Bacteria > Pseudomonadota > Gammaproteobacteria > Burkholderiales > Burkholderiaceae_D > Telluria. Next base: position 226 of record DAMAFT010000091.1, on the reverse strand, counting down.
GTCGACAACTATCCGAAGTGGCCGCGCCTGCAGTACGCGGTGCGCGATGCCGAGGGCGTGGGCCGGCTGCTGGTGCAGAAGTTCGGCTTCGCGCCCGAGCGCGTGATCCTGCTTGCGAACGAGCAGGCCACGCGCACCGGCATCCTGGCCGCCTTCCACGACAAGCTGGCGCACGGGGGACTGCAGCCGAACGACCGCATCTTCGTGTTCTTCGCCGGCCATGGCG
>DAMAFT010000090.1:0-10322 GCA_031995805.1 Massilia sp. | reverse complement strand
AGGCCGGCCGCCTGCGCCGCCGCGGTCGGGGCGCCGTCCTGCCACAACGGCGCGCCGGCGCGGTCGCGCAGCGCCACCTCGGCGGCGGCGCCGGCCGGCCGTCGCGCCGGGCCCGCATCCGACAATGCCTGCCATGCCAGGCGGCCGCCGCGCAGCACGACGTGGCGGTAGCGCGCGTCGCCGGGCGCCGCCAGCGCCGCCATGCCCAGCGGCGCGGCGTCCAGCACCACCTCGCGCACGCCGGGCAGCGGCAGCAGTTCGATCTCCTGCACCTCATCCGCGGCGCGGCAGGCGCGCCCGTCGCAGGCCGCCAGCGGGGCGCCGCGCAGCCGGGCATTCGACACCCCCAGCAGGCGCCCGGCCAGCATCAGGCGGATGCTGTCGCCGGCACGCGCCGGCGCATCCAGTTGCAGGCGCAGGCGCGCGGCCCCGCTGGCCGCCGGCCAGGACGCGACGCGGCGCCACGGCGCCCAGCCTTCCGGCAGGCGCGCGAACAGGCGCACGGCGGCCGCGGGCAAATCGCCGGCCAGCGGCACCGGGCCCGCCGGTGCCCACTGCTTCCCTTGCGTTTCCCCGGCTCCCGCCATCGACAGCGCCTCGGCGCGCCAGGCGCCGTGGCGGTCGCGCTCGTCCGCGCCGCGCACGCGCCAGGCCAGCAGGCGCCGCTCGGCATTGAAGATGCGGACCTGCTCGCGCACGAATTCGCCGTCGGCGCGGCGGTACAGTTGTTCCAAGAGCCTGCCGGCCTCGGCATCGACGGCGACGCCGTCCCAGCCCGTCGCGCCCGTCGCGTCCTGCGCGCGCCAGGCCGCCAGGTCGGGCGGCGCCAGCTCGGCCAGGCCGCCGGCGCCCAGGCGCACGAGGCCGCGCGCGGCCAGCCGGTCGAACAATTGCTGGTCCTCGCCGGCGGCCGGCGGCGCGGCGGGTACGCGCCAGGCGCCGGCCGGCAGGCGCAGCTCGACCGGATCGGCGCCGGGCGCCAGTGCGACGACCAGCGCCGCGGCGCCCGGCGGCTGCGGCTGGCCTGACGGCGCCGGACGGTAGAGCTGCAGCACCAGTTCGCCGGCGCTGGCGCAGGCGCGGCTGGGCCGGCGCAGCACGCGCAGCGCCTGGTCGCCCCACAGCAGCCAGCCGGATCCGCGCAGCGCGGCCTCGCCACGCTCGGCCGCCGGGACCGCGGCGGCGTCGCCGATCCATGCGGCGCGCATGCCTTCCCACTGCAACGCCAGCCCGCGCGCCCCCGGCGCCAGGTAATCGGGTCCGGCCCAGCCGCCGATCTCGATGCGCGGCATGGGCCCCGCCGCCAGCACGACGTTGCGCAGTGCGACCGGGTTGGCGGACACCGCATTGCGCCCGGCCAGCGCGGCCACGTCGGCGAACTGCCAGCCGGCGCGCAGCGCCAGCAGCCGGCCGGGCCGGGACGGATCGCGCATCTGCCCGCACAGGTCGATGCGCCGGGCCGGCTCGGCGCGCAGGCCGGACAGGACCAGCAAGGTGGCGGCGCCGTGGCGTTCGACGTGCACGCCGGCGGCGTCCGGCACGCTGAACGCCGCGCCCGGCAACAGCGGCTGCAGGGCGGCCAGCCGCGCATCCGCCTGCGCCTGGAGCCCGGCCGCGCCGGCCAGCCAGCGCGCATGCAGGGCGATGACGACGGCCCCCGCCACGGCCAGCAGGACGCAGGCGACCAGCAGCCACGCCAGCGGCGACGGGCGCCATGGCGTGCGCGGGCGGGCCGCTACGGCGCGGGCGGACGGGCGCGCGCCGGCCCGCAAATTGCGCGCGCGCCGCCAGCGCGTCCGTCCCGCCGTCCAGGCCCCCAGCACCGCTCCGATCATGCCCGTCCCTCCCTCGTCCGTATCCGCGCCTGCCTAGCGGGGGGAAGCGGAAAACCAGGCCCGGTCGGCGGCAGCTCGCGCCGGCGCGGCTGCATTCCAGGCCGCGTTTTCGACGGCTCGTCGCACGCCGCTGGAGACCCGCGCCGCGCGCGGCTACAGTACCACCATCGACAGACCGAACGCAGTCCCGACCACCCCAAGGAGAACATCATGAACGTCCTCAAGCACATGGAAGCCGCCTTCCTCTTTTCCCTCGGCGTGGCCGTCGCCGGCAGCGTCGCCGTCGAGGCGATCCCGCCGGCCCAGGCCGGCGTCCCGGTCGCCGCCGCCGTGGTCGAGAACAGCATCGCCACGCCGACCAGCATGGCCGTCGTGAAGGTCAGCGCCAGGCGCATGAGCGCCGCCGAGAAGGCGCAGTCGCTGGCTGCCGAACGCACGGCCGGCGGCCGCGCATGATGCGCCCGGCGGCACACGGCGCGGCGGGCCGGTCCCGCCGCGCCGCGCCGCGCTGAACCCTTCCCTGCTCCGCCGCCGCAAGCGCATTTCCCCGTATCTGTTTCAGTTGTAAGGATCTGCTTCAAGCCCCCCTGTTGCGCCAGGCGCCGCGCTATAGTGCCTCCATCCGGTTTTCGGACTTCGGACTTTGGAGACGACCATGAAACGCATCGCTTTCGCCGCCCTGCTCGCCCTCGGCACCACCTTCGCCGCGCCGGCCTCGATGGCCGCCAGCAACGTCAGCCTGTTCATCACCGCCGCGCCGCCCGCGCCCCTGTACGAACGCATGCCGCCGCCGCGCTCCGGCTACGTCTGGGCGCCCGGCCACTGGGAGTGGAACGGCCGCCGCCACGTGTGGGCGCAGGGCTACTGGGTCGTGGCCCGCCCCGGCTACGCCTACAGCGCGCCGGCCTGGTACCGGCACGACGGCGGCTGGGCCCTGCGCCCGGCCGCGTGGACGCCGTACGGCCCGGACCGCGACCGCGACGGCGTGCCCGACCGCTTCGAGCGCCGCTACGACCCGCCGCGCTACGCGGGTCCGGGCTATGCGGGTCCGGGCTACGGCGGCCCGCGCTACCACGACCGCGACCGCGACGGTGTTCCAGACCGCTACGAGCATCCGCGCGGCCCGCGCCACGACGAGGACCGCGACGGCATCCCGAACCGCTACGACCGCGATCGCGACGGCGACGGCGTGCCGAACCGCTACGACCGCCGGCCCGACAACGCCTGGCGCCGCTGAGCGGCTGGCACGCCACGCCCGGATCGTCGACAGCGCCGCTTCGCCGGCGCTGTTTTTACATCGACGGCCGCGATCGGTTATCCTGCCGGCATGAACGAATCCGTCGCCTACCACGACCTGCAACTGGCCGCCTTCAAGGCCGAGCGCGCCGCCAGCCGCCGGCTGGCGCGCAGCGCCGGCCTGTCCGACGAGGAAGCGCTGCGACGCACGCTCGCGGCCAGCGCCGGCCAGGCCGGCCTGGCGGCGCTGCTGGCCGGGCGCGCGGCCCTGCGCGCCCGGGATGCCGAACGGCTGGCCGTGCGTGCCGCCCAGCAAGCCGCCGCCAAGGTGCGCCACGACCGTCGCCACGACGGCCGCCAGAGCGCCTGGCGCGCCTGGTTCGACGGTTCCGCGCGTCCCAACCCGGGCCGCTGCGGCATCGGCGCCGTGCTGGCCGGCCCGGACGGCGCGACGATCGAGATCGCGCGCGACGTCGGCCACGGCGACAGCAGCGCGGCCGAATACCAGGCCCTGGTCGCCGTGCTGGAGGCGGCGCTGGCGCACGGCGCGGCCGACCTGGCCGTGTACGGCGACAGCCGCGTCGTGATCGACGACGTCACCGGCCCCGACGCCCTCGCCGCGCCCGCGCTGGCCCCCTGGCGCACGCATGCGCGCGCCCTGCTGGCGCGCCTGCCGCTGGCGACGCTGCGCTGGGTGCCGCGCCACAAGAACGGGCGCGCCGACGCGCTGTCGCAGCGCGCCCTTGCCAACCTCGATACCACGACCCACGACGATGCCGGAATTGCAACAGACCTCGCTCCCTGAACACGACGAACTCGCCTGCTGGCAACCGCGCCTGGCCGCCCTTGCGGCCACGGGCGCCGGCGACGACGGCGCCCACGACGCCAGCCACCTGGAGCGCGTGCGCCGCAACGCCGAGGCGATCCTCGACGCGTCGCCGCAGGCCGACCGCCTGGTGGTGCTGGCCGCCTGCTACCTGCACGACCTGGTGAACCTGCCGAAGAACGACCCCCGCCGCGCGTCGGCGTCGCGCCTGTCGGCCGAGCTGGCGCGCCGGCTGCTGGCCGAACGGGGCTTCCCGGCCGCGAAACTGGACGCCGTCTGTCATGCGATCGAGGCGCACAGCTTCTCGGCCGCGATCCCCGCCACCACGCTGGAAGCGCAGATCGTGCAGGACGCCGACCGCCTCGACGGCCTGGGCGCCGTGGGCCTGGCGCGCATGTTCTACATCGCCGGGCGCATGGGCAGCAGCCTCGCCCACCCGTCCGATCCGCTGGCGCGCGAACGCGCACACGACGACAAGGCGTATGCGCTCGACCATATCCCGGTCAAGCTGGCCCTGCTGCCCGGCATGATGCAGACGGCGGCCGGACGGGAACTGGCGCAGCGGCGGCTGGCGTGGCTGGAGGAATTCAGGGCGACGTTCGCCGAGGAATGGAGCGGCATGGCCGGGAGTGCCTGAACGTCGCCTGCGCGGGGACGGCGTGGGGCGCGCGGGGACGGCCCGGGACCGGGCCGGGGTGAACATATCTTTGTGACAATCAGTGCTACCATGGCCGTCTTTTCGTGTCCCGACGGTGGATCATGCCCAGCAGCGCGACCCTGGCCCGGCCCTCGCCCGGCAACCTGAACTTCGTCCTCATCTGCGTGTTCGTCGACATGCTCGGCATCGGCCTGATCGTGCCCGTGCTGCCGGCGCTGGTGGGCGACTACGTGCAGGGGCGCGAACAGCAGGCGCTGTGGTACGGCGTGCTGGGCGCCACCTTCGGGCTGATGCAGTTCCTGTGCATGCCGATGGTCGGCGCGCTCAGCGACCGCGTCGGGCGCCGCCCGGTGCTGCTGTACTCGATGGCCGGCATGTGCATCAACTTCCTGGCCACGGCCTGGGCGCCCAACCTGGCCTGGCTGTTCCTCGGCCGTGTGATCGGCGGCGCCTCGGCGGCCAGCATGTCGGTGGCGTCGGCCTATGCCTCCGACGTGTCCACGCCGGAAAACCGCGCCAGGAGCTTCGGCAAGATCGGCGCCGCGTTCGGCCTGGGCTTCATCTGCGGGCCGATGCTCGGGGGCCTGCTCGGCAACAAGGACCTGCACCTGCCGTTCTACGTGGCCGCCGCGCTGTCGGCCGCGAACTTCGCGTACGGCTTCGTCGCCGTGCCGGAATCGCTGCCGCGCGAGCGCCGCGCCGCCTTCGCCTGGAACCGCATCAATCCCTTCGACGCCCTGCTGCGCCTGACCCGCCGGCCCGACATCCGCGGCCTGCTGGTCTGCTACACGCTGCTGATGTGCGCCCAGATGATGCTGCAGTCGACCTGGGTGCTGTTCACCACCTTCCGCTTCGGCTGGACGCCGCGCGAGAACGGCATGTCGCTGTTCTGCGTGGGCCTGTGCTCGGTGGCCGTGCAGGCCGGCCTGCTGGCGGTGCTGATCCGGCGCTTCGGCGAGGTGCGCCTGACGCTGCTGGGCCTCGGCTCCGGCGCCCTGACCTACCTGCTGTACGGCCTGGCGACGCAGGGCTGGATGATGTACGTGTTCATCCTGTGCAACCTGCTCGCGTACGCCGCCGGGCCGGCGCTGCAGGGCATCCTGTCGAAATCGTCCGGGCCGGGCGAACAGGGAGAACTGATGGGTTCCCTGCAATCGATCGGCAGCCTGGGCCTGGTCGTCATGCCGCTGCTGGGCAGCAGCATCCTGGGCGCCGCCAGCCGCCTGCCGGCGCAGGACTGGCGCGTCGGCGCCACGTTCTTCCTGTGCGCGGCGATGCAGGCGCTGGCGCTGCTGGCCGCCCGCCACCACTTCCGCACGCGCGCCGTGGGCGGCGCATGAGCAGCCCATGAGCGGCGGCGCGCTGGCGCCCTCCGTGGTCGGCGCCGTGCTGGGCGCGGCATTCCTGCACGCGGGCTGGAACGCCCTCCTCAAGCGGCGCGGCGATCCGCTGTTCGCCACGGTGCTGGTGGTGGCCGGCGCCGCCCTCGCCGCCGCCGTCCTGCTGCCCTTCCTGGCGCCGCCGGCGGCCGCCAGCTGGCCCTGCATCGCCGCATCCAGCACGCTGCAGACGCTGTACTACCTGCTGCTGGCCGCCACCTACCGCGCCGGCGACGTCAGCCACGCCTACCCGCTGATGCGCGGCAGCGCGCCGCTGCTGGTGGCGCTCGCCAGTGGCCCGCTGACGGGAGAGCGGCTCGGCGGCGTCCAGTGGCTGGCCACGCTGCTGATCTGCGGCGGGGTGCTGATGCTGTGGCTGGGCGCCGGGAGCGCCAGCTCCGCACCCGGCCGCGGCCGTGGCCGCGCCAGCGGCCTGGCCCTGCTGACGGCCTGCGTCATCGCCGGCTACACGCTGGTCGACGGCGCCGGCGTGCGCCGCTCGGGCGCGCCGGCCGCCTACACGCTGTGGATCTTCCTGCTCACGGGAATCGCGGTGTGCGCGCTGACGGTGCCGGGACGGTGGCGCGACCTGCTCGGCCATGCGCGCGCCCATCCCCTGCTGGCGCCGCTGGGAGGCCTGGCATCGGCGGGATCGTACGGCATCGCGCTGTGGGCGATGACGCTGGCGCCGGTGGCGGCGGTGGCGGCGCTGCGCGAGACGTCGATCCTGTTCGCCATCGGGATCGCGGCGTTCGTGCTGCGCGAACCGGTGGGACGGGTGCGCATCGGCGCGGCCTGCGCGATCGCCTGCGGGGCGGTGGCGATGCGGCTGGGTTGAGCATGCGGGCGTGGTATCGGCCCAACCGCCCCTGTCGGTCCGGGCGCCGCTCCGGTATCATGCCGGGATGACCGAGATTTCCCTTCCCCCTTTTACTACGCCATTCATCATCGGTGTCGCCGGCGGCAGCGGCAGCGGCAAGTCCACCGTGTCCCAGCAGGTGCTCGCCTCGTTCGGCGCCGACATGGTGTCCGTCGTGATGCAGGACGACTACTACCGCGACCAGTCCGACCTCACCCCGGAAGTGCGCCGCAAGCAGAACTACGACCATCCGCAGGCGTTCGACTGGCCGCTGCTGGTGCAGCACGTCGGCGCCCTGCGCAGCGGCCGCACCATCGCGATGCCGGAATACGATTTCACGATCGACAACCGGTCCGACCGGACCATCGCGGTCAGGCCGGCCCCGGTCATCGTGATCGAAGGCCTGTTCGCCCTGTACGACGCCGACCTGCGCGACATGATGTCGCTGAAGATCTTCGTCGACACCGCGCCCGACATCCGCTTCATCCGCCGCATGCAGCGCGACGTGGCCGAGCGCGGCCGCTCGCTGGAAAGCATCGTCGGCCAGTACCTGGAAACGGTGCGCCCCATGCACAAGCAATTCATCGAGCCGACCAAGCGCCACGCCGACATCATCCTGCCGCACGGCGCCAACGGCCCGGCGGTCGACGTCATCACCACCAAGGTGGCGAGCGTCATCGCGGCGCGTCCCTGAGCCCGCAGCCGCCGGTCCGGCGGCGGGCGCGCGCGGCCGCGCGCCTTCAGAATTTCATCTCGAGCGTTCCCCTGACCATGCGCCGGCCCGGCGTGCTGGTCAGCAGCGTCTGCGATCCGGCGCCCGGCGTCAGGTAGGTGCCGGAGCTGACGTAGTCCTGCGCCAGCAGGTTCGAAGCCGTCACGCGCAGCTGCAGCTTCGGGTCGAACTTCCACAGCGCGTACATGTCGAGGTCGCGCCGCACCGACTGGTAGCTGAACTGGTTCACCGAGATGCGCACCGGGCCGCCGGTCTTGAACACATAGCTGCCGCCCAGCGTCAGCGGGCCGGTCTTGTAGTCCGCGCCGAGCGTCGCCGACAGCGGGATCTGGGCGTTCAGGCGGTTGTCCGGACCCGGCACCGAATCGACGCTGGACCAGTTGCGCGAGACGCTGGCGCGCAGGTCGAGCGCCGTCGTCGTCTGCAGCACGGCCTTCAGCGGGAAGCGGGCCTCGAGCTCGAGTCCGTAGGTGCGGGCGTCGCCGGCGTTGGACGGCGTCGAGACCCAGCGCGCGCCGTCGAACACGGTCAGGTTGCGGGTGTAATCCTGGATGCGGCGCGTCGATGCGCTCACCGAGAGCAGCGCGCCTTCCGCCCAGTAATGCTCGTAGGAGGCGTCCAGGCCCAGCGCCAGTTCGGGCTTGAGGTCCGGGTTGCCGTTCGAATCCGGTTCGGTCTGGCTGTTGTTGACCGAGGTGACGCGGTGCGGGATCAGGCTTTGCAGGCCGGGCGCCTTGTAGGTGCGGGTCAGCGCCAGGCGCACCTGGTCGCCCTTGGTGTCGGGCAGCTTGTACAGCGTCTGCATCAGGGGACTCAGCACCGACGAGCGCGAGCGGCCGACGCCGAAGCTGTCGCCTTCCGTGCGCGTGCGGATGCCTTCCCAGCGCGCGCCCAGGTACAGCGACCAGCGCGGCGTGACGTTCCACTCGTCCTGCGCGTACACGGCCAGGCGCGACACGGTCGATGCGTAGGTCTCGTCGCCGCCCGGGACGGCCGCGTCGGGATGCAGCCAGTCGCGCTCGCGGCGCGCGTCGTCGCGCTTGGCGTGGCCGGCGTCCCAGCCGAAGGCCAGCGCATGGCCTTCCCAGCGCGCGCTCGTGTACTTGCCCTGGGTCGTGGCGCCGCGCTCGGTGCTGTCCGAATCGATGGTGTCGTGCAGGACGCCCGTGGCCGGATTGCCGGAACCGTCGCGCCAGTCGCCGTTCTCGCTCGACGCGAAATTGGCGCCCAGCTTGGCGTCGAGGCGCCCGCCCGAGGCGAACTTGTGGACCCAGTTCAGCTCTTCGCGGAAGAAGCGGTTGTCCATGCTGGTGCGCTGGGCCAGCAGCGGATACGCGGGCGGCAGGCCGGACACCGTGTCGACGTCCTTCTCGCTCACGTTCGACATGCGGAACACATTGGCGAAGGTCTGCGAGGTCAATGTGTCGCCGTTGGCGAAGGTCCAGTTCAGGCGCGGCGTCAGGTTCAGCGCGGTGAAGCGGCCGGTGGGATCGGTCGCCCCCAGGCGCAGGCCGGTGCGCTTGCCGGCGGCGTCGAAGAATTCCTCGACCGTGGAAGCGCCTTCGCTGAAGTTGGCGCGGAACACGTTGGCCGCCAGCGAATACGACAATTGCCCCGCCTTGTCCGACAGTTGCAGGTTGACGCCGCGGTTGGCCGCATTGGTCGCATGGCCGTAGTGCGCCTTGACCTCGCGCTGCGCCGTACGCACGGTCTTCTTGAGGATGACGTTGATGGTGCCGGCGATCGATTGCGTCGAGTACTCGGCGCTGGCGGCGCGCAGCACCTCGATGCGCTCGATGACGTCCGGCGCCAGCGAATCGAGCGAGAAGCCGGCCGGCGCGCGCTCGCCGTTGATCAGGATCTGCGTGTAGCCGCCGCCCAGGCCGCGCATGCGGATCTCGCTGCCGCGCCCGCCGCTGCCGCTGACGGTCACGCCGGGCACGCGCTTGAGCACGTCGAACACGCTGGTGTCGCCGTACTTCACGATCTCGTCGTGGTTGACCACGATCTTGCTGGCGGTATCGTCGCGGCGCGGGTCGTAGGCATCGGCGGCGCCACGCACCTCGACCTGCTGGATGGCCGGTTCCGCCGCCCTGGCCGGTGCGGCCTGGCGCGCCGGCTCAGCCCGGACGGCCTGCTGGGCATGAACGGCGAGGGGGATGGACAGGGAGGCGGCGACGGCCGCGGCGAGCAGCGTGGGGCGAAGCGGGGGCGAAACGATGTGCATGTCGGACGAGCCAGAATGGGGGGCGGGCGACATTGTGCTTCAGTTCGCGTTCTTTTTGTTGCCTCATCGCAAATTTATTTGATATGCATGTCTCGCGTGGCCTTCCCGGCAAGCATGCAAAAAGCAAAACGTTTTTTGCACGTCGCCATGCGGCTATAATGAACCGTCATCATTTCGAGGTTCGCCGTGTCCGATCGCCTGAAAGTCCTGCCCCAATACCTGCTGCCCAAGCAGCGTCTGACCACCTTCGCCGGCCGCGTCGCGGGCGCCAAGGGCGGCACCATGACGACCCGCCTGATCCGCTGGTTCGTGGGCAAGTATGGCGTCGACATGAACGAGGCCGCGAATCCGGACATCGCCAGCTACAAGAGCTTCAACGAATTCTTCACGCGCCCGCTCAAGCCGGGCGTGCGGCCGCTGGCCGACGCGGACTTCGTCTGCCCGGTCGACGGCGCGATCAGCCAGTTCGGCGCGATCGACGACCACCACATCCTGCAGGCCAAGGGCCACCGCTTTACCACGACCGAACTGGTCGGCGGCGACGCCGCGCTGGCCGGCCGGTTCCGCCA
>DAMAFT010000089.1:0-10373 GCA_031995805.1 Massilia sp. | reverse complement strand
GCGCGCGCAGCCCGGGCCGGACGAGTACCTGGTCACCGGCCGCATGGCGCGCATCGACTTCACGGCCAGCCCGGCTACGGCCCGAATGTCACGGACGCGCCGCGCATCCTCCAGGTGCCGCTCGGCGCTTATTGATCGCACCACCCGCACGCTTGCGGCCCCGTCCATGCGAAAGATGAAATAATGGCGTCTGCCATTTCATCCGCATCACATGACGACCACGACACCCCGCCTCCACGAAAGCCGCCCATGACCACGACCATGCAGACCGCCGGCCTGGTCATCTTCGTCCTGGCCCTGCTCCACACGTTTTCCGCCGGCGCCTTCGAGGCGCTGGCCCACCGCAGCCCGCGCCACGCCGGCCTGTTCCACCTGCTCGGCGAAGTGGAGGTCGTGTTCGGCTTCTGGGCCTTCGTGCTGATGCTGTTCATGGCCTTCGTCGAGGGCGGGGCGGCGGCCGTCGACTATGCGGAGTCGCGCCACTACGCCGAACCGCTGTTCGTGTTCGCCGTGATGGTGATCGCCGCCTCGCGCCCGGTGCTGGAGACGGCGCGCGCGCTGGTGCGCCTGCTGGCGCGCCTGGCGCCGGCGCGCGACGAGGTGGCGCAGACCTGGCTCGGGCTGGCCCTGCTGCCGCTGGCCGGCTCCCTGATCACGGAACCGGCCGCGATGACGCTGGCCGCGCTGATGCTGGCGCCGTCCGTGTTCCGGCCCGGCATGCCGGAAAAGCTGAAATACGGCGCGCTCGGCGTGCTGTTCGTGAACGTGTCGATCGGCGGCACCCTGACCGCCTATGCCGCCCCGCCCGTGCTGATGGTGGCCGGCGCCTGGGGCTGGGACAGCGCGTTCATGCTGGCGCACATCGGCTGGCGCGCCGCCATCGCCGTCGTCGTCAACGCCACCGTGATCACCCTGCTGCTGCGTCCGCACCTGCGGCCGTTCGACGCGTCCGTCGAGGGCGAGTCGCCGGTACGGGTGCCGCCCGTCGTCGCCCTGGTGCACCTGGGCTTCCTCGCCGCCGTCGTGCTGCTGGCCCACCATCCGGTGCTGTTCCTCGGCCTGTTCCTGCTGTTCCTCGGCTTTACCCAGGCGTATGCGCACTACCAGGACCCGCTGGTGATCAAGGAAGCGCTGCTGGTCGGCTTCTTCCTGGCCGGCCTGGTGGTGCTGGGCGGCATGCAGCAATGGTGGTTGCAGCCGATCGTGTCCAGCCTCGACGCCACCGCCCTGTTCTTCGGCGCGCTGGGCCTGACGGCGGTCACCGACAACGCCGCCCTGACCTACCTGGGATCGCTGATCGACGGCCTGTCCGAGCACCAGAAATACATGCTGGTCGCGGGCGCGGTGGGCGGCGGCGGCCTGACGGTGATCGCGAATGCGCCGAACCCGGCCGGCGCCGCGCTGCTGCGGCGCGGCTTCAACGAGGAAACCATCGGCGCCGTCGGCCTGCTGCTGGGCGCGCTCGGTCCCACTTGTGCGGCGGCCTTGTTGTTCTTGTTGTAACGTATGCCGCGAAAGGAGCCTACCATGGACGACGACCTGTTGATCGGCAAGACTGCGGCCATCGAGCGCTGCTGCAAGCGCGCCCGCGAGGAATACGAAAAGGACCCGACCACCTTCGTCGGCGACATCACGCGCCAGGACGCGGCCACGCTGAACGTCATCCGCGCCTGGGAAGCGGCGGTCGAGATGGGCGACTACGTGCTGGCCGGCGCCGACCTCGGCCCGGCCATGGACGAGCGCGAAGTCATCGCGCTGCTGGCCGATCACGGCTGGATCGCACCGGCGCTGGCCGAGGACTTGCAGCGTACCGGCGAATTCTGCCGCGCCGAATGGGACCTGCAGGAAGCGCCGCTGCCGGCCCTCGTCACCATCATCAAGCGCGGGCTCGACGATATCGATGCCTATGCGCGCGCCCTGCTGGCCGGCGCGGCGGCGCGGGCGCAGCCGCAAGCGCAGTCCCAGCCGGGAACCGCCGACCCGGCGGCCTGAGCGCCCGCGGACCAGCAATCCGCCTCCCCAACTGGTATCATGCGCGCTTTTACGGACCGCGGCCACGCCGCCGCCCGCCCCGCGGCGGGCCTTCCCTCATCGGACATCACAAGAACATGAGCCAATCGACCAACCTGCCGGGCTTCTGGAGCCGGCTGTCCCTCGCCTTCGGCGCCTTCTTCAAGACCCTGGGCGACGCCGGATTCGCCGCGCGCGTGCGCGACGACGGCATCGGCCCGGTCGCCGCACCGGCGCCCACCCCTGCCCCGACGCCCGCGCCCACCATGGCCCCGACCGTGGCGCCCACGCCGGCCCCGACGCCGGCGCCGCTGCGCGTGAACACGCCGGAGTCCGCGCTGCAACTGCTGGGCCTGCTGCAACGCGAAGCGCGCCTGATCGACTTCGCCAACGAGAACATCACCGTGTATGCGGACGCCGACATCGGCGCCGCCGCGCGCGTCGTGCACGAAGGCTGCGCGCGCGTGCTGCGCGAGCACTTCACGATCGCGCCGGTGCGCAGCGAGCTGGAAGGCGCCCGCGTCACGCTGCCGGAAGGCTTCGACGCCGCCGCCGTGCGCCTGACCGGCAACGTGGTCGGCAAGGCGCCGTTCACCGGCACCCTGAACCACCGCGGCTGGCGCGCCACCGAGGTGCGCCTGCCGCAGCTGGCCGACAAGCACGACGCCAGCATCGTCGCCCCGGCGGAGGTGGAACTGTGAGCACCAACGAGAACCTGCCAAGCAACGCCGCCCGCTACGCCATCGGCATCGACCTCGGCACCACCCACAGCGCGCTGTCCTACGTGGACCTGCAGGCCAGCGACGGCGAGAAGGCCGACCAGGGCGTGCTGCCGGTGCCGCAACTGAGCGGCCCGGGCACCGTCGAGGCGCTGCCGCTGCTGCCCTCCTTCATGTACCTGCCGCATCCGGACGAGATGGCGCCGGGCGAACTGGCCCTGCCCTGGTCGAACGGCCAGCCGGCGCCGGTGGTCGGCGAGATGGCGCGCAGCCGCGGCGCCGGCACGCCGATCCGCCTGGTGTCCTCGGCCAAGAGCTGGCTGAGCCACCCGAGCGTGGACCGCCGCGCCGCCATCCTGCCGACGGACGCGCCGGAAGAAGTCGAGCGCGTCTCGCCGCTGGCGGCGTCGACCCGCTACCTCGAGCACCTGAAGGCGGCCTGGAACGCGGCCCGCCCCTACGCGCCGTTCGAGCAGCAGGCCGTCACCGTGACGATTCCCGCCTCGTTCGACCCGGCCGCGCGCGAACTGACCGCCGAGGCGGCGCGCAACGCCGGCTACGGCAACCCCACGCTGCTGGAAGAACCGCAGGCCGCGCTGTACAGCTGGATCCAGGGCAGCGAAGGCCGCTGGAGGAAGCAAGTCAAGGCGGGCGACATCGTGCTGGTGGTCGACGTCGGCGGCGGCACCAGCGACTTCTCGCTGATCGCCATCCTCGAACGCGACGGCAACCTGGAACCGCACCGCGTGGCGGTGGGCGACCACATCCTGCTGGGCGGCGACAACATGGACCTGGCGCTGGCCCACCTGGTGGCGAACAAGCTGCGCGCGAACGGCACCCAGCTCGACGCCTGGCAGATGCGCGCCCTCACCTACGCCTGCCGCGGCGCCAAGGAGCACCTGCTGGCCGACGCCGGCGCCGCCGCGTTCCCGATCGTCGTGCCGAGCCGCGGCTCGAAGCTGATCGGCGGCTCGATCCGCACCGAACTCACGCGCGACGACGTGACGGCCTTCATCACCGACGGCTTCTTCCCGCGCGTGGAAGCGAGCGCGCGCCCGGCCACGCGCCAGCGCGCCGGCCTGACGCAAGTGGGCCTGCCGTATGCGCAGGATGCCGGCGTCACGCGCCACCTGGCCGCCTTCCTGGCGCGCCAGGCCGGCGCCACCGCCGAGCTGGAAGGCTTCGACGGCAAGGTCGATCCGGCGCACACCTTCCTGCACCCGAGCGCGGTGCTGTTCAACGGCGGCGTGTTCAAGTCGGACATCCTGGCCCAGCGCGTGATGGACACCATCAACGACTGGCTGTACATGGAAGGCGCGGAACCGGCGCGCATGCTCGAAGGCGCCGACCTCGACCTGGCGGTGGCGCGCGGCGCCGCCTACTACAACTTCGCGCGCCGCGGCGGCGGCGTGCGCATCCGCGGCGGCACCGCGCGTTCCTACTACGTCGGCGTGGAATCGTCGATGCCGGCCATCCCCGGCTTCGAGCCGCCGCTGGAGGCGCTGTGCGTGGCGCCGTTCGGCATGGAAGAAGGCAGCGAACTCGAACTGCCGGGCCAGGAATTCGGCCTGGTCGTGGGCGAGCCGGTGCACTTCCGCTTCTTCGGCTCCACCACGCGGCGCCAGGACCGGATCGGCGACGTGCTGCCGTCCTGGGCCCCGGACGAGCTGCAGGAACTGAACGAGATCCAGGCCACGCTGCCGTTCGACGGCCGCACCCCGGGCGACGTCGTGCAGGTGAAACTGCATGCGCTGGCCACCGAGTCCGGCACGCTGGAACTGGCCGCCGTCGCCCGCGACGGCCAGCGCTGGAAGGTCGAGTTCGACGTCCGCAACGAAGGCCAGTGACGACGCCAGCCCTCATCGGCATCGACCTGGGCACCACCAACACGGTGCTGGCCTGGGCATTGCCCGGCGGCCCGGTCGAGACCTTCGGCATCGAACAGCTGGTGGCGCCCGGCGAAGTGGCGGCGGCGCCGCTGCTGCCGTCGGTGCGCTACCACCTGCTCGACGGCGAGCTGGCGCCGGGCGAGCTGCAACTGCCCTGGGCGCAGGAGGAGGCGGGACCGCTGGCCGCCGTCGGCCGCCTGGCGCGCGCCCTCGGCGCGCAAACGCCCGGGCGCCTGGTCGCCTCCGCCAAGAGCTGGCTGTCGCACCACGGCGTCGACCGCACCGCCGCGATCCTGCCGTGGGGCGCCGCCGACGACATCCCGAAGATTTCCCCGCTGGCGGCCAGCGCCGGCTACCTGGCGCACCTGCGTGCCGCCTGGAACCACCGCTTCCCCGACCGTCCGCTGCAGGACCAGCGCATCGTCCTGACCATTCCCGCCTCGTTCGACGAGGGTGCGCGCGCACTCACGCTGGAAGCGGCCCGGCTGGCCGGCCTGCCGCGCCTGCGCCTGCTGGAAGAACCGCAGGCGGCGCTGTACGACTGGCTTCACCGCCACCGCGCCACGCTGGCCGCCGACCTCGGCGACGCGCGCCTGGTGCTGGTGGCCGACGTCGGCGGCGGCACCACCGATTTCAGCCTCGTGAAGGTCGAGCTGCAGGACGGTGCGCCCAGGCTCACCCGCATCGGCGTGGGCAACCACCTGATCCTGGGCGGCGACAACATGGACCTGGCGCTGGCCCATTTGGCCGAGGCGCGCCTCGGCACCGGCGACGGCCAGCGCCTGTCGGCCGGCCGCCTGGCCCAGCTGACGGAACGCTGCCGCGCGGCCAAGGAAACCCTGCTGGCGCCGGATGCGCCCGACCAGGCGAGCGTTACCCTGCTCGGCGGCGGCGCGCGCCTGGTCGGCGCCAGCCGCTCGGCGACGCTCGCGCGCGCGGAAGTCGAGAGCATCGTCGTCGACGGCTTCTTTCCCCTCAACGAAACACGGGAAGGCGCGCAGCGCGCCCGCGCCGGCCTCGTCGAATTCGGCCTGCCGTATGCGGGCGATCCGGCCGTCACGCGCCACCTGGCGGGCTTCCTGCGCCAGCATGCGGCGGCGGCGCGCGAGGCGCTCGGCATCGAGGGCGATGACGGCAGCCTGCCGGTGCCGGACACGCTGTTGCTGAACGGCGGCGTGTTCAATGCCCGGACGCTGGCGCGGCGCCTGGCCGACGTGCTGTCGGGCTGGCGCGGCCAGCCGGTGCGCGTGCTGCACAACCGCGACCCGGACGTGGCCGTGGCGCGCGGCGCGGTCGCCTATTCGCTGGCGCAGGAAGGCGCCGCGCCGGCCATCGAAAGCGGTGCGGCGCGCACCTACTACCTGCTGCTGGAGGGCATGCATGCCGTCTGCCTGCTGCCGCGCGGCGCGCGTCCCGGCGAGGAAGTGCTGCTGGCCGGACGCAGCTTCGCGCTGCGCCTGGGCCGGCCGGTGCGCTTCCACCTGGCGTCCGGCATCGCCGATCCGGGCGGCCGTCCCGCGCGGGCAGGCGACCTGGTCGACCTCGACCCGGACGACGTCGTGCGCCTGCCGGCGCTGGCCACCGTGCTGCGTGCCGATGCAGGGACAGGCGCGGGCAAGGGCGAGATCCCGGTGCGGCTGGCGGCAAGCCTGTCCGAAGTGGGCACGCTCGAGATCCATTGCGTGGCGCAGGACGGCGGCCAGCGCTGGAAGCTGGAATTCCAGCTGCGCGGCCAGGACGATGACGGCAACGCCGACGGTGCGGACGATGCGGCCCCGCTGCCACCGCAACTGGGCGACGCGCTGCAGCGCATCGACCGCATTTTCGGCGCGCGCAACCAGCAGGTCGAGACGCGCGAGGTGCGCCAGCTGCGCGCCGGCCTGGAACAGCTGCTGGGCGGACGCGAGCGCTGGGACACGCCGCTGCTGCGCCGCCTGTTCGACGCGCTGATGGAACGCGCCAGGGGACGGCGCCGCTCGGCCGAGCACGAGCGCGCCTGGCTGAACCTGGCCGGCTGGTGCCTGCGCCCCGGCTTCGGCGATCCGCTCGACGGCTGGCGCATCGAGCAGCTGTGGCCCCTGTTCGCGGCCGGCGCCCAGTACGCCAGGGACAGCCAGGTGCGCGCCGAATGGTGGACCTTGTGGCGCCGCGTGGCCGGCGGCCTGTCCACCGAGATGCAGCTGCGCCTGCTCGACGACTTCGCCTTCAACCTGCAGGCCGAACCGGCCGACCGCGCGCGCCGCCCGGCCACGCTGGTCGACGGCAGCGAGGACGACATGCTGCGCCTGGGCGCGTCGCTGGAGCGCATCCCGGCCGCCTACAAGGCCGAGATCGGCGACTGGATGACCGCCCAGGTCATGGCCGTGCCGGCGGCGGCGAAGCCCGATCCGAAGGCGGCGGCCACCTATGCGCGTTACCTGTGGGCGCTGGCGCGCGTCGGCACGCGCCGCCCGCTGCACGGCAGCGCGCACGAGGTGGCGCCGGCGCCGGCCGCGGCGCGCTGGCTGGAACAGCTCATGCAACTGGACTGGAAGAAGATCGAGCCGGCCGGCTTCGCCGCCGCCCACATCGCGCGCCGCACCGGCGACCGCTCGCGCGACATCGAGGAACCGCTGCGGGACGCCGTGCTGCAGCGCCTGCAGGCGGCCGGCGCGCCGCCCTCGTGGGGCGCGATGGTGCGCGAGGTGGTCGAACTCGACCAGGCCAGCGCCACCCGCATGTTCGGCGATGCGCTGCCGCCCGGATTGAAGCTGCTGCATTAGGGGCGTCGCCAGCAGACCGGTGGCTTTTCCGGCATCATGGACGTTTCGACACCATCGATGAAAAGGAGTCTCGAATGTCCAGCAACACCAACCCGCTCACGCCCTACGTCCCGCCCAGGGTCTGGTCCCCGGCCACGCCGTCGGGCGGCACGTTCGCCAGCATCAACCGTCCGATCGCCGGCGCCACGCACGAGCTGGAACTCCCGGTCGGCAAGCATCCGCTGCAACTGTATTCGCTGGGCACCCCGAACGGGCAAAAGGTCACGATCATGCTCGAGGAACTGCTGGCGGCAGGCCACGGCGGCGCCGAGTACGATGCCTGGCTGATCAAGATCGGCGAAGGCGCGCAGTTCGGCAGCGGCTTCGTCGACATCAACCCGAACTCGAAGATCCCTGCCCTGCTCGACCGCAGTGGCGACACGCCGGTACGCGTGTTCGAGTCGGGTTCGATCCTGGTCTACCTGGCGGAAAAATTCGGCGCCTTCCTGCCCAAGGACATCCCGGCCCGCACCGAGACCTTCAACTGGCTGATGTGGCAGATGGGTTCGGCGCCGTTCGTGGGCGGCGGCTTCGGCCACTTCTTCGCCTACGCGCCGGAAAAGCTGGAATACCCGATCAACCGCTACGCGATGGAAACCAAGCGCCAGCTCGACGTGCTCGACCGCCTGCTGGCCGAGCGCCGCTTCGTCGCCGGCGACGAGTACACCATCGCCGACATGGCGATCTGGCCGTGGTACGGCAACCTGGTGCTGGGCGAGCTGTACGGCGCCGGCGAATTCCTGTCGGTGCACCAGTACCAGCAAGTGCGCCGCTGGGCCGACGACGTCCTGGCCCGCCCGGCCGTGCAGCGCGGCCGCCGCGTCAACGGCGTGCGCGGCGAACGGCCGGTGCCGGAACGCCACGACGCGTCGGACCTGGACTGATCGCCATTCCCTGCGCCGGCACCTCCCCGGCGCTTTACAGCTTGCTGTTCTGGCACCCCGCGCTGGCGCACTCGCGCACGCGGTCCTGCAGGAATTGCGAGCGCTGGATCGTGGTCGTGGTCGCGCAATCCAGGTTGACGAAGAAGGCCCCGCCGTCGCGCCGCGAGCAGCTGCCGTTGCGCTCCTCGATCCAGCGCAGCTGTCCCGCCTTCAGGCGCCTTTTCCCGTCCGCATCGAGCCTGGCGGCCAGCTTGCCGTAGTTGTCGTTGAGCTCCTTGTCGGCTTCCTGGTACACCTTGTTCAGGCAGTACAGGCCATCGAAATCCTTCTTCGGCTTGTCGCACGCCGAGTTCGCTTGCGCGGCGCCCGCCGCGCACAGCAGGAGGGCCGGGACGAGTCGTTTCATATGTTCTCCATTCTCAAGTAAATGCTGCAGGTTTTGACGCAATCGCATGATGCGTCCGCCTCGCCATGGTAGTCCAGGGCGAGCCCGCACAAACTCACCAAGTATTGCGCGGCGATACCCCGCGTTCTTCGGCAAGGTCTTTCCGGCCGTCTACCGGACGCGGCCCGACATCGATCGGGACTAGTATTTGTCCGATTGCCAACCACTACCAGGAGTACCGATGGATTCGCAGAACGACAAGCCCGACGACGACAAGGTCCAACCCTCGCGCCGCCGCTTCGTGGGCAGCGTCGCCGCCGGCCTCGCCGCGGCGCCCGCGCTGGCCCAGTCCCAGGGTGGCGGGCCGGCGCCGGGCGCCCGTCCGCTGGCGCCGCCGGACTATCCGAAGCCGCCGTTCCAGAAGCAGCGCCAGGAATGGCCGGGCCTGGCCAGCAAGATGCATCCACCGCCCGACCATGGCGAAACCACCTACCGCGGCAGCGGCAGGCTGACCGGCCGCCGCGCCCTGATCACCGGCGGCGATTCCGGCATGGGCCGCGCCGCCGCGATCGCCTACGCGCGCGAAGGCGCCGACGTCGCCATCAACTACCTGCCGGCCGAGGAGCCGGACGCGCGCGAAGTCGCGGCGCTGATCCGCCAGGCCGGCCGCAAGGCGGTCCTGATCCCGGGCGACATCCGCGACGAGACGTTCTGCAAGCGCCTGGTGGAAGACGCCGTCAAGCAGCTCGGCGGCCTCGACATCCTGGTCAGCAACGCCGCGCGCCAGCAGTCGCTCGAATCGATCCTCGACCTCACCACGGCCGAGATGGACCAGCACTTTAAGACCAACCTGTACGCGATGTTCTGGATCGTCAAGGCGGCCGTCCCGCACCTGCAGCCGGGCAGCGCCATCATCGTCACGGCATCGGTGCAGGCCTACAAGCCGTCGCCGAACCTGCTGGCCTATGCGTCGACCAAGGCGGCCCAGGTCGCCTTTACCAAGGCGCTGTCCCAGCAACTGGCGCCGAAGGGCATCCGCGTCAACGCGGTGGCGCCGGGCCCGGTATGGACGCCGCTGCAGGTCACCGGCGGCCAGACCCAGGACGGCCTGGAGAAATTCGGCGCGGAATCGCCGATGAAGCGCCCTGGCCAGCCGGGCGAACTGGCGGGCGCCTACGTCATCCTGGCGTCCGCGGAATCGACCTTCACCACCGGCCAGGTGTATGGCGTGACCGGCGGCGAGGGCTTCCCCTGACATCCGCACCACCCTGCACGAGGAGGACCGCATTTTCGACACCACGACGCTTCATCCTGGCGGGTCTTGCACAATTGATCCATCTCAAATTCGCACACCCTGCCCCCTCTACCCTTGACGGGTTGCCGCCCCGGCGGCCCCGTCACGGTGGATACGACCATCGACACCATCGATTCAGGAGAACGCAATGAGCTATGCAGATCGCGACAAATACGGCATGTACCAACGCTCCGGTAGCGGCAGCACCGGCCCCGGCCCGGCGCTGATGGGCGCCGACACGCTCCTCGGCGAGGACGTCGTCAACGCGTCCGACGAAGACCTTGGCGACATCAAGGAAATCATGCTCGACATGCAGACCGGCCAGGTCGCCTATGCGGTGCTGGCCTTCGGCGGCTTCCTGGGCATGGGCGAAAAACTGTTCGCCGTGCCC
>DAMAFT010000088.1:0-10396 GCA_031995805.1 Massilia sp. | reverse complement strand
GGTGGCATTGCTGCACCTGGACGCGCACGGCGTGCACGTCATCGGCACGGTGCCGGCCGGGCTGCCGCAAGCCAACCTGGCGCAGTCCGCCCAGCACTGGCTGCCATTGCTCAAGCCGGCCCTCCTGATCGGCTTCGTCAGCTTCCTGGTGGCGATGTCGGGCGCCCAGGCCCTGGCCCTGAAGCGCGCCGAAAAGCTGCACACCAACCGCGAACTGGTGGCGCTGGGCGCGGCCAACGTCGGCAGCGCACTGAGCGGCGGCTTTCCCGTCACCGGCAGCCTGTCGCGTTCCGCCGTCAACTTCGCAGCGGGCGCCAACACGCAGCTGGCCGGCATCATCACCGCGCTGCTGCTGGCCGGCGCCCTGGTGCTGCCGACCGGCTGGCTGGCGCTGCTGCCGCTGCCGGTACTGTCGGCCACGATCATCGTCGCCGTGCTGGGCATGCTGGAGTGGAACACGCTGCGCACGGCCTGGCGCTACGACCGCGCCGACGCGCTGGCGCTGCTTGCCACCGCCGGCGGCGTGCTGGTGCTGGGCGTGGAGGGTGGCGTCGTGCTGGGCCTGGTGCTGTCGCTGGGCGCGATGATCTGGCGCGAGAGCCGCCCGCACATCGCGCTGCTGGGCCGCATTCCCGGCACCGAGCATTTCCGCAACGTCGAGCGCTACGCCGTCGAGACGGATGCGCGGCTGTTGCTGCTGCGCGTCGACGCCGCCTTGTTCTTTGGCAACGTCGAAGCCGTCAACGAACGCATCGAAGACCTGCTGGCCACGCATCCGGCGGCGCGCCACCTGGTGCTGGTGTTGTCGGCAGTGAACACCATCGATACGTCGGCCCTGTTCGGCTTGATCGATCTCAACCAGACCCTGGGCCAGCGCGGCATGCAACTGCATTTCGCCGAGGTGAAGGGGCCTGTCATGGACCGATTGCGCGCATCGCGCCTTGTAGAAACGCTTCATGGCCATATCTTTCTCAGTACTGCCAATGCCTGGGACGCGCTCACGCGCACAACACATGATTGCAAGCAAAACCCGGATGTGGCACGATGAACCCAACGGTTTTTGACAGAAAGGTGACACCATGCCCCGCCCGAGTACTCTCCTTATCCTGATTGCAAGCCTCGTGCTGTCGCTGTTCGGCGTGGTCGCCGCGCTGCCGGCCGGTATTGCCATGGCGCTGGCCCTGGAACTGGTGGTGTGGAAGGCCGAGGTCGACCGCCAGCGCGAGATGCGGTTGGCGCGCGTGGCGCGGCCGGTGCGCAATCAGCGCGGACGCCGCTGAAGCGGGCGTGGTCCCACTGCCGGGACCACGGAAGTCCACGCCGCCGTCATCGGCCTCCTGCACCTCGTGCGGGCCGATGCCACTGTCGTTTTACCTCTCGCTTTATAGCGACGTCACCGACCTGGCGCCGCATTCCGTCATATCGCCGTCGTAGGCATACGGTTTTCCCTCATGGCGCGCTCCTGCGCCGTCCGGCCTGATTGCAAGGTTGCCATTGCACTTGGGGCAATGCGTCGTGTCGTCCTGCAGTGCCGCTGCCCGCTCGTCGCGCTGGACACGCGCCGCACCCACTACCGGGGGACGCTCGACACCGCCAGGCTGGGCCAGGACACGCAGCTCTGCCCGGCCGTCGGCGCCGACATGCCGGCGCTCGAACTGGTAGCGGCGGTACCGCTCCGTTTCAAGGTCGGCTCGCCCGACGACATCGAGCCCATCGTGGTACTGAAGGCGCAGGCGACCGCCATCCCTGCGCTGGACGGGATGCGCGAATTGAAGATGGAACCGATCGCGTTCACGCAGTGATCCATCGCATTTCACCATAACGGTGCGCGATGTCCGCCATGGTGCGCGGCGGCCGCGCATGTGCGTGCGAATCGGTCCACGCAGGTGCCCTGATGCCTGGCACGCATCGTGCTTCACTTCAGGCATGCCCGACTGTATCCACGCTGCCGCCGATCCATCCGCGCCTTCCTGGCAAGCCACCCTGCGCCTCGGCTTCGCCCGCGACGGCGCCGTCACGCGCCTGCTGCGCCGCGAACACCGTGGCCCGCTGCGCGTGCAGAAGGCCCTGTACCCGGAAGGACCGGAACACTGCCACGTGATCGTCGTCCACCCGCCCGGCGGCGTGGTCGGCGGCGACCGGCTCGACATCGCGCTCGATGCCGGCGCCGGCTGCCGCGTGCTGGCGACCAGTCCCGGCGCGGCCAAGTGGTACCGCGCCAACGGCCGCGTCTCGCGCCAGGACGTGCGCCTGCGCGTGGAGGAGGGCGGCGCCGTCGAGTTGCTGCCGCAGGAGACCATTTTCTACGACGACGCCAGCGTCGAGCTCGACCACGACGTCGAGCTGGGCGCCGGCGCCGTCTACCTCGGCAGCGAAGTGCTGTGCTTCGGCCGCCAGGCGTCCGGCGAGCGCTTCGTGCGCGGCCGGGTGCGCCAGCGCACCCGCATCCGCCAGGACGGGCGCCTGCTGTGGTGGGAGCAGGGCGCGATCACGCCGGCCGCCATCGCCAGTCCGCTCGGCCTGGCCGGCGCGTCCGTGTGCGCGACCTTCCTCGCGGTCGGCAAGCCGGTGCCGCCGACGCTGCAGGCGGCCGTGCGCGCGCGGGATCCGCTGCTGGCGTTGAGCCAGGTGAAGTCGGTGTTCGTCGCGCGCCATGTGGGCGACGACGGCGAGGCGGCCCGCGCGGCCATGCTGCGCGTATGGCAGGCGCTGCGCCCGCACTATCTCGACCGGCCCGCCTGCGTGCCGCGCATCTGGCATACCTGAAAGAGGACCCATGGACCTGAGCCCGCGCGAAAAAGACAAGCTGCTGATCTTCACCGCCGCCCTGCTGGCCGAGCGCCGCCGCGCGCGCGGCCTGAAGCTGAACTACCCCGAAGCCGTGGCGCTGATCACGGCCGCCATCATGGAGGGCGCGCGCGACGGGCGCAGCGTGGCCGAGCTGATGAGCGAGGGGACCACCGTGCTGGCGCGCGCCGACGTGATGGAGGGCGTGCCCGAAATGATCCCGGAAATCCAGGTCGAAGCCACCTTCCCGGACGGCAGCAAGCTGGTCACCGTCCACCACCCCATTCCCTGACAGGAGGACGCGGCATGAAGATCCACAAGCTCGATGGGGCGGCCTGCGACGCGGCGCTCGGCCAGTTGAACGACCTGCTGCTGGACGCGGTGGCGCACGGCGCCTCGCTCGGCTTCCTGGCCGGCGTCGACGGCGCCGAGGCGCGCCGTTATTGGGACGGGGTGCGCGCCGCCGTCGCGGATGGCGCGCGCGTGCTGCTGGTCGCGGCCCACGGCGACACGCTGGTCGGCACCGTGCAGCTCGACCTGTGCCAGAAGGCCAACGGCCGCCACCGCGCCGAGCTGCAGAAGATGATCGTGCACAGCCGCGCGCGCCGGCGCGGCCTGGGCGGCGTGCTGCTGCGCGCGGCCGAGGCGGAAGCGCGCGCGCTGAACCGCGGCCTGCTGTTCCTCGACACCGAGGCCGGTTCCGGCGCCGAGCAGCTGTACCGCGGCCTCGGCTACACCCGCGTGGGCGAGGTGCCGGACTATGCCTGCACGCCGGGCGGCAAGTGGCATCCGACCGCGATCTACTACAAGTCCCTGTTCGCACCGGAGCCCGCATGATCCCCGGAGAATACCTCCTCGACGACGGCGAGATCGCCATCAACGCCGGCCGGCGCACGCTGGCCGTCACCGTCGCCAATGCCGGCGACCGTCCGGTGCAGGTGGGCTCCCACTACCACTTCTTCGAGGCCAACGATGCACTGCAGTTCGAGCGCGCGCCAACGCGCGGCATGCGCCTGAACATCCCGGCCGGCACGGCGGTGCGCTTCGAGCCGGGCCAGCGCCGCACGGTGGAACTGGTCGAACTGGCCGGCGCGCGCGTCGTGCACGGTTTCCAGGGACGCGTCTCGGGTCCGCTGGACGGCGCATCCGCGGAAGGAGGCAACTGATGGCCACGATCACGCGCCAGGCCTATGCCGACATGTACGGCCCGACCACCGGTGACCGCATCCGCCTGGCCGACACCGGCCTGGTCATCGAGATCGAGCGCGACTACGCCACCTACGGCGAGGAAGTGAAGTTCGGCGGCGGCAAGGTGATCCGCGACGGCATGGGCCAGTCGCAGTTGCCGCGCGCCGGCGTGATGGACACGGTCATCACCAACGCCGTCATCGTCGACCACTGGGGCATCGTGAAAGCCGACATCGGCATCAGGGACGGCCTGATCGCCGGCATCGGCAAGGCCGGCAACCCGGACATCCAGCCCGGCGTCACCATGGCCATCGGCGGCGCCACCGAGATCATCGCGGGCGAGGGGATGATCGTCACCGCCGGCGGCGTCGACACCCACATCCATTTCATCTGCCCGCAGCAGATCGAGGAGGCGCTCGCCTCCGGCATCACGACCATGCTGGGCGGCGGCACCGGGCCGGCCGTCGGCACGGCGGCCACCACCTGCACGCCGGGCGCCTGGCACATCGCGGCGATGCTGCGCGCGGCCGACGCCTTCCCGATGAACCTGGGCTTTTTCGGCAAGGGCAACGTCAGCCAGGCACGCCCGCTGGAAGAGCAGATCGAGGCCGGCGCCGTGGGCCTGAAACTGCACGAGGACTGGGGCAGCACGCCGGCCGCCATCGACAGCTGTCTGTCGGTGGCCGAGCGCATGGATGTGCAGGTGGCGCTGCACTCGGACACGCTGAACGAGGCCGGCTTCCTGGAATCGACGGTGGCGGCCTTCAAGGACCGCACCATCCATACTTTCCACACCGAAGGCGCGGGCGGCGGCCATGCGCCGGACATCATCGCCGCCGTCGGCCAGTCGAACGTGCTGCCGTCCTCGACCAATCCGACCCGGCCGTTCACCATCAACACGCTCGACGAGCACCTCGACATGCTGATGGTATGCCACCACCTGGACCCGGCCATCGCCGAGGACGTGGCCTTCGCCGAGTCGCGCATCCGGCGCGAGACCATCGCCGCCGAGGACATCCTGCACGACATCGGCGCGATCTCGATGATGTCGTCCGACTCGCAGGCCATGGGCCGCGTGGGCGAGACCATCCTGCGCACCTGGCAGACGGCGCACAAGATGAAGACCCAGCGCGGCCCGCTCGACGGCGACGGCGCGCGCAACGACAACCGGCGCGTCAAGCGCTACGTGGCCAAGTACACGATCAACCCGGCCATCGCGCACGGCATCGCGCACGCCGTCGGCTCGCTGGAGCCGGGCAAGATCGCCGACCTCGTGCTGTGGCGCCCGGCCTTCTTCGGCGCCAAGCCGTCGATGGTGCTCAAGGGCGGTTCGATCGCAGCAAGCCTGATGGGCGATCCGAACGCCTCGATCCCGACGCCGCAGCCGGTGCACTGGCGCCCGATGTTCGGCGCCTTCGGCGGCGGGCTGAAGACCTCGTTCACCTTCGTCTCGCAGGCCGCCTTCGACGCCGGCATCGGGCGCGAGCTCGGCCTGGCCAAGACCACGATCCCGGTGCGCGGCACGCGCAGCCTGCGCAAGCGCGACATGATCCACAACGGGGCGACGCCGCACATGGAAGTCGACCCGGAAACCTATGAAGTGCGTGCCGACGGCCAGTTGCTGGTGTGCGAGGCCGCCACCGTGCTGCCGCTGGCGCAGCGCTACTTCCTGTTCTAGAAAGACGACACCCATGCTGTCCCTGCATACCAAGATCGCCAGCGCGCCCGCCGTCCACGACCTGCTGGTACTGCCCTACGACCAGCGCGAGCGCTGCCGCCAGAAGGCGAGGCTGGCCTCGGGAGAGGATATCGCGCTGTTTCTGGTGCGCGGCACCGTGCTGCGCGACGGCGACCTGCTGACCGGCGACGGCGGACGCGTCGTGCGCGTGGTCGCGGCGCCCGAACCGACCTACCTGGTGCGCTGCCGCGACGCCACCATGCTGGCGCGTTGCGCCTTCCACCTCGGGAACCGCCATACCCGGACCCAGGTCGGGGCGGGCTGGCTGCGCATCCGCGTCGATCCGGTGCTGAAGGAAATGGTCGAGGGCCTGGGCGCCCAGGTCGACGAGGAACTGGCCAAGTTCGAACCCGAGGCGGGCGCCTATGCCGGTAGCCATGGGCACGGCCACGGCCACGACCACGATCATGGCCATGGCGGCTTGCTGGCGCCGGTGCCGCTGCGCCAGAAGATCCACCGGCCGTCGGACGTCGCGCGGGCCGGCTCGGAGCCGGCGTGAACGCGGCGGCGCTGCTGCACCTGCTGCAGTTCGCCAGCCCGGCGCTGCCGATCGGCGGCTACAGCTATTCGCAGGGCCTGGAGGCGGCGCTGGAGCAGGGCCTGGTGCACGATGCGGCAACGGCCGGCGCCTGGATCGCGCGCCAGCTCGACGAGGTCGTGGCGCGCTGGGACGCGCCGCTGCTGTGGCGCCTGCTGCGCGCCTTCGCCGCCGGCGACGCCGTCGGCATCCGCGCCTGGGGCGACTGCTTCCTGGCCTCGCGCGACACGGCCGAGCTGCGCGCCGAGACGGTCCAGATGGGTTATTCGCTGGCGCGCCTGGTCGACGCGCTGGGCGTGGCGGATACGGCCGCGCTGGGCGCCGAGGTGTCGCTGCCGCTGGCCTATGCCTGCGCCGTCGACGGCCTCGGCATCCCGCACGAGGAAGCGCTGCTGGCGATGCTGTTTTCCTGGGCCGAGAACCAGGTGCTGGTGTGCGTGAAGTCGGTGCCGCTGGGGCAGGTGGCGGGCCAGCGCCTGCTGCTGTCGCTGCGGCCCGCCATCGAGCGCGCGGCCGCGCTGGCGCGCACCCTGGACGACGACGCGCTGTCGAACTGGGCGCCCGGCCTGTCCATGTTGTCGATGCGGCACGAGGTGCAGCATGGGAGATTGTATCGTTCGTGATTCTCGGGGTCGGAGCCCGGTTTTCACGGGTGGGCTCCGACCCGGACTGACCAGGAAGAAAATATGACCACATCGAACCCCCTGCGCGTCGGCATCGGCGGCCCGGTCGGCTCCGGCAAGACGGCGCTGTGCGAAATGCTGTGCCGCGCGATGCGCGAGCGCTACGACATGGCCGTGATCACCAACGACATCTACACGCGCGAAGACATGGAGATCCTGCTGCGCGCCGGCGCGCTGCCGCCCGAGCGCCTGATGGGCGTGGAGACGGGCGGCTGCCCGCACACGGCGATCCGCGAGGACGCCTCGATCAACCTGGAGGCGATCGCCCGGCTGCAGGCCGATTTTCCGGCGCTCGAACTGGTGCTGGTGGAGTCGGGCGGCGACAACCTCGCGGCCACCTTCAGCCCCGAGCTGTCGGACCTGACGCTGTACGTGATCGACGTGGCCGGCGGCGAGAAGATCCCGCGCAAGGGCGGTCCGGGCATCACGCGCTCGGACCTCCTGATCATCAACAAGACCGACCTCGCGCCCCACGTGGGCGCCGACCTGGACGTGATGGCGCGCGACGCGCGCCGCCAGCGCGGCGAGCGCCCTTTCGTGTTCACCAACCTGCGCAGCGGCGAAGGCGTGGCCGAGGTGGTGGCGTTCATCCGCGACCAGGGCTTGCTGGACCACTGATTGCCGAACACGAGGAGAACGAGATGACGACGACAACGATGACGACGGCGCCGCGCATGCTGCTGGCGCGCACCGGCGCGGCCGCGGCCGGGCTGGCGCTGGCCCTGCCGGCGGCCGCGCACCCGGGGCACGGCCTGGAATCCGGCTTCGTGGCCGGCTTCCTGCATCCGCTGGGCGGGCTCGACCACCTGCTGGCGCTGCTGGCCGTGGGCCTGTGGAGCCGCCGGCAACGCCATGGCGCCGTGCTGGCGCCGACCTTCCTGGTGCTGATGACGCTGGGCGCCGCGTGCGCGGGCGGTGTCGACGTGCCGCGCCTGGAACTGTCGATCGCCGCCACCGTGCTGCTGCTGGGCATGCTGGCCGCGTGCGCGCCGCGCATGCCGCCGCAATTGGCGGTCGTCACGGTGGGAGCCTGCGCCTTCCTGCACGGGCTGGCGCACGGCCGCGAATTGACGGGCATGGCCAGCGGCGCCGGCTTCATCCTGGCGAGCCTGCTGTCGATGGCGGCGGGCGCCCTCCCGGGCGAGCGCCTGCGCCGCATGCTGGGCGCGGCGATCGGCGCGGCCGGCTTATGCCTGCTTGCGCTGGCGGGCTGACGGCTCCCGGGCGTCGGGCGGGGCCAGGCGGATCGGCGCCGCATCCTTCGGGTGCAGCGCCTGCACGCCGTCGAACGCCCTGGCGATGGCCGCCATGTCGGCCGCCTCGTCGCCAGTCAGGACGATGCTCTGGGTGACGTCGATCGTCTTGCTGCCGTAGTCGAGCTTGACCAGCACGAGCGGCAGCCCGGCCGCCAGCGCGATGCGGTAGAAGCCGCTCTTCCAGTACGGACGGTAGCCGCGCGTGCCTTCCGGCGTGATCGCCAGCCAGCACCAGTTCGACGCGCGGATGGTCTGGGCCAGGCGCAGGATCGCGCCCTGGGGCGAACTGCGGTCGACGGCGACGCCGCCCCAGTAGCGCATCAGCCTGCCTGTCGGGCCGCGGAACAGCGAATCCTTGGCCAGCCAGCTGAACTGCTGTTTCACCGCCCACTTGGCCAGCAGGCCGACGAAGAAATCCCAGTTCGAGGTGTGCGGGTACACGACGGCGATGCCGTGCGGGCCGGGCAGGGGCTTCCAGCGGAACGTCCAGCCGAACAGGTTCAGCAGGCGCAGCGAGGTGCGCTGGCGCCAGGTGGGCAGGGCGCCAGGGCGCATCAGGTAGTTGTCCATATCCTTCTCTCCATGCGGGCGGGCCGTGGTCGGCCTCTGTCGGCATTGTTCGTCAGTCAATCGCATGTGCGCGCGCAAAACGCATTGCGATCCAGAAAGCAAACCGCGCATTCTATAGGCCTGCCAAAGGCCGAACAAGCGAAAAAAACTGGAAGCGTGTTGCCGCTGCAAGTATCATCCTGGCCTTCTTGCCAATCTATTTGACAATCCGTTGTGCGCGAGCCACGGTCCGCGCCAGGACATACGAGGGATATAGGGATGGACGTCACGATTTTCCATAATCCGCGTTGCGGCACGTCGCGCAACACGCTGGCCGCGATCCGCGCCGCCGGCATCGAACCGCAGGTGGTCGATTACCTGGCGCACCCGCCGGCGCGCGCGGCGCTGCAGGAGATGATCGCGCGCGCCGGCCTGCAGGTGCGCGATGCGCTGCGCGCCAAGGAGCCGGTCGCGGCGGAACTGGGCCTGCTCGACCCGGCCGTCGGCGACGCTGTCCTGCTGGACGCCATGCTGGCGCATCCGGTCCTGATCAACCGGCCGTTCGTCGTCACCCCGAAGGGCGTCCGCCTGTGCCGCCCGGCGGAACTGGTGCACGACATCCTGTAGTCTTGCCTCCCGCTCAGCGCTGGCAGGCGCCGATGTCGACGCTGCGGGCGACCGCGACCGCGGCCCCGGACTCGTGGCCCGCCACGCCGCGCCCGACCGCCGGCGACTTCGCCGTCAGCCGCAGGTCGGGCGTGCCGTCGCGCGTGTAGCCGACGAAAGCGGGCGGGGCGGCGATGGTGCCGCTGTGCGTCATGCCCGGCGCCAGGCGCCAGTCCTCTGCGCGGTTGCCGAACACGAGGTTGTTGCGGTAGCTGTTGTGCTTGCCCGTTTCTCCCTGTTCCAGGATGCCATAGCGGTTGTCGAACACGATGTTGTTCAGCACCCGCGTATGGTCGTTCCGCCCCTTGGCATGGTAAAAATCGCCGCCGCCCACGACGATGCCGCTGTCCGACGCCACCACCGTGTTGTTGACGACGACGACCTCGCGCGCATCGTGCCACAGGTGGATGCCGGCCGCGGCGATCCGGTAGACGACGTTGCCGCGGATGACGGCGGGCGTGTTCACGTAGATGCCCTGCACCCAGCGGCAGCCGGGCGGGCCGATGTCGTGCACGGTGTTGCCGAGCACTTGCGCATGCCTGCCCTTGAAGAAGCTGTCGATGCCGATGCCGGATCCGCCCGTGCTGGTGCAGGGAATGGCGGTGCCGACGTGGTGCACGTGGTTGTCGACGATGCGGTCGTAGGAGCCGGCGCTATAGATGCCGATCGTCCAGCGCGTCCCGATGCCGGGCGCGGCGCCCGCGCCATGCGCGCTGCCGTCGACCTCGAAGCCTTCGATGTCGACCCAGCTGGCGCGGTTGTCCCAGGCCATGGCGCTGCTGGACACCGGCGGCGGCACGATCCGGGCGCGCCCGCGCTGCGTGGCGCGGAACACGATGCGCGCGTTCGGCAGGCCGCTGACGGCGGTGCGGAAGCCCCCGTAGTAGGTGCCGGGCAAAACGTTGACGATGGTGCCGGGACGCACCACCTGGGCCGCGCGCGCCAGCGTGCGCAGCGGCGCGGCGGCGCTGCCGGGATTGCTGTCCAGCCC